>CAYTAB010000011.1:0-17080 GCA_964435825.1 Candidatus Woesearchaeota archaeon | reverse complement strand
TTTTATTGCCTTTTATTTTTCTCTTTGGTCCTGGAGACATAGCTGGTATTAATTTGTTTTTTATTGTTGGAATTGGAATTGTTACAGCTCTTGCTTATTTTTTTAAGATAACTGCACTTGAAAGATTGCAAGCTACAATTCATTCAATTATTTCTTCAATTTTTGAGCCAGGAACAGCAATTTTAATTAGTGTTTTAATTGGAGAAGCTCTTAGTTTAAGATTGCTTATTGGAGGTTTTTTTCTTATTTTAGCTGCAGTTTCTGTTGAATTATTTGTAAAAAATAAGTAGTAAAATATTTTAATAAATAATCATAATTTATAATTTAAAATGGAAACTAAACGAACAACAAAAGATATTCCTTTAAATGAGATTACTTTACGGAAATATGAATCACCAAAAGGACTTGATAAACGCGAACTTTGCCACAAGTTTTTACTTTCTTTAGGACTTTTGCAACCTGGAGAATCAAGAGATATTCTAATAGATATCTTTTATTTATTTGTTCAAAATAAAACAAAAGAGCCAATAGATGTATTGTTTATTTCTAAAAAGCTTAAAGATAAACCAGGAGCGTCTGAGCCAAATATAAGAAGACAAATTAGAAGGCTTAAAGAATTTAAATTAGTTGACAAAGTTGGTATTGCCTATAAATTAGCTGATTCTGAAAATGCAGTAAAGAATTTTTTAATTCCTTTTTATATACAGCCTAGCACAGAGAGATTATTAGATTATGCAAGAGAATTAAGTAAATAAAAAGAAGTAAGGAAAGGCTTATGCTTTTCCCATTATTCGATACATTCCTGTTCCACAAACTGGACATTTTCCTTTCATGGCTTTTCTACCGTTTTTCATTACAACTTCTGTAGCATCAACCATTTCTCTTTTTGCTTTACATTTAACACAGTATGCTTCAACCATTAAATTCACCTGACATAACAAAGAATGCAGAATATATAATAATATTGTATTAACTGCAGAGAAATAAGTAAAAAAGTTTAAAGAGTTTTATGTAGTTGTTTAAACAGTTCAGATACAGCTTCACCTTTGTTTGTTAAACCTACAAGTTTTAATCTTCCTTTTTTTTGGAAATTAATTAAATTTGCTTTTTCCATTTTTTGTAATAGGTGTACTGTGTGGCTGTATGTGCATTTTGACTCTTTTGCTAATAATGAAGGATATTGTATTTTATTGTTGTTTAATAAGCATAAGAGTAATGCAATTGGTTTTTCTCTTAAAAATAAATTTGTAATTTTTTCTTCATTTTGAGTTTCTTGTTGTATAAGCATTGAACACACCTCCGAATGTGTTATGTAATATATATGACAAAAACTATATATATGTTTCGGTATTTTCGCCACTCTTACTTAGTAAATATTTAAGTACATTTGAAGCTAAGGTTGTTGTAATATGGTCTTTATCAAGTGACGGAGTTACTTCAACTAGGTCGAAACCTATAATTCTATTAAATTCTAAGTCAGTAGTGAATTTTTTAAAATCTTCAAGAAAAAAGCCGTTTTTTTCTGGATAACCTGTTGCAAAAGCAATAGATTTGTCAAAAAAGTCAATATCAACTGAAATATAGATTTTTTCCTTATTTTTAACAAAATTCTTGATTTTTAATGCAATTTTATTTTTATCTTCTGATGCAAAGAGCACTTTTATTTTGTTTTTTACTATAAATTGATGTTCTTTTTCCCAAAATTTTCTAATACCAATCATTAAAATGTTTTCTGGTTTGATTATTTTGTTATTAACTATAGCTTTTATTAAATCTTCATGTGATGGTGGTAGAAAATCATCTTCTGCATCCATGTGTGCGTCAAAATATAATAAACTAAGATTTTTATAGATTTTTGATGCAGCTTTTATAACGCCGTAAGTAATAGAATGATCTCCTCCAAGAGCAATTACTCTGTTTTTTTTCTTAAATTCTTTATTAGCTTCTTTTTCAATGTTTTTCTGGGTTTCTTCAAAGTTTGACTGATTTACCTTAACTTGTTTTTTGCTGATTTTAAAAAAAGAAGAAAGCACTTGAGGTGCTTTTGATGCACCTTTCACTTTTAAATTTGCGCCATCAAACGGAATTAGGAGCAGTTTATTCATTTTTTGCTTTCTCGACAAATCTTGGAAGTTTGATTGGAGTAGGTAACCTTAGTTTTTCAGATATTGAGAATGCGTTTTTGTATCCCAATTCCATTGCATGATTTAATACAGGTAATACACTTTTTGTATCTATTTTCTTTTTCTTTTTCCACTGACCTTCGATATTGTCAAGAGTTTTTTTATCTGCAGTATAGAAAATTGTTCCTGTAATTGAAATGCTACTTGCTTCATTGTAATTAATATTAAACTTAAAGATAAACTCAAGTATATCTTCTTTTTTATCCTTAAAAATTACAGCTTTTTTTCTTTTAATGCTATCTATTTCTACATTACTTTTAATGTTTATAGTAGTTGATCCTAGGTTTTTTCTTATTGCATTTATCTCTTCAATTTGACTTCCAATAATTGTCATATCTTTCACCTTCATTTAATTATTTGCATTGTTTTAAAAATTATTCTATTTTTGATTATTTTAGTTTTTTGAAAACATTGATATATAAAATTGCATAAGCAATTAGGATAAAACTAACAATTATTATTGTAATATATTTTAACCAACTTCCTTTGATTTTTTCTTGAAAACTTATAGATGGATTTGTGCATCTGGAATTATCACATTTTCCACTTATACATTCATAATTTTCAATGCATGGAGTGTTTGCTGTTTTTTGAATTTTCCAGACATAACCATTGCAATAGTATGGCTTTTTTTCTTCATTTTTTGTATCTCCTTTAATGTTGCACTTTTCTTCATGAAAAACTTTGTTAGGTTCTTCTGATGTTGATTTTGATATGCTTGTATTTGTTTGTTCTTGAATGTTTTTTTTAGAGCTTTCTGTTTTGTTTAAAATATTAATGCACTTTTTTTGATTAGTTGATGGATATGCAAAACAATAATCAGAAGTGTTTATATTTCCATCATCACAATCGCTATTAGAAATACATAAATTTTGTGAAGAACAGTCTCTATCTGCATTTAAATCATTTTTATCAAATGAGAAAAAGCATCCTTCAGGACATACATCATCTCCTGTTTTACAATAAGTAATTAATGTGTTTTCACAGATGTTTTTAATGCACTTGTCAAGTGTTTCAATAACATTATCATCACAATCACTATCTTTTTCACAGTTATAGTATCTGCAATCATTGTCTTTGTAGTAATCACAATTTTCAGGACAGCAATTATCTCCGCTTTTGCATTTTGTTATTGGTGTATGTATGCATTTTTTTTCATATCCCAAACAATAATCATCTGTGCATGGATTACCATCATTGCAGTCAGTATCATTATAACATTCATTTTCCCAAAGAACCTGTCCATTTATTTCTGCTACACCATTTTTGTATGCTGGATCAAAAATTGTGCTTTGAACTGTAATTCTTAAGCCTTCAATATCTTTTGTTTTGTTGATTTCATAATAAAGACCATCTTCAAATAAAATCTGTATTGTTTGATTATCTAAAACTGAAATAAATGTAAATTCCCATTGACCATATTTTACTTCATCTCCCTGATAAATGAGATCTGCTTTTGCTATTGGAATTATTAAAAATAGAATCATAAATAATGCAATTTTATTCATATAAGAATAATGTATTTTTTAATTAAATAATTATTCTTTTGATTTGAAAGTTAATAAAAAGATTAGCCCTGCCAGGATTCGAACCTGGGTCCGAAGGTCCAGAGCCTCCGATGATTGGCCGCTACACTACAGGGCTGTTTTTAGAGTTTATGTCTGCAAATAAAACAAAAAAATTGTTTTTAAGGTTTTCTTAATTGTTCATTATTATATATTGTGCATGTGGAATACTACCTATATAGATTAGATTATCTTCAGTGACAATTCCAAGTTTAATAGCAATTTTTACTATTTTTTTACCAATTAAGTTTCCTGCATTGCAAATTTTCATTAATTTAGCGATCTCATCAATATTGCATTGTTTTTCTTTATAGAATCTTGGATTTACATAAAATTCTTCGTTGTTTCCTTTTAATTTTTTGCCAACAAGTTCAGTGTCGCAGGCTGCTAATAAATTTGTTTGCTTGCTTTGATGTACTTTAAAAGTAATTTCTTTATTTGATGATTTTGAAATTTGCATTTTTTTCCTTTAGTTTTGATATATATTCATCAAAAGGATTTAAATTTTTTTCTGAAGATCCTGTAATTTGTGGATGGATAATGACGATTGTTTCTGATTTTAGATGAGACAGTACTGAAATTATCTTCCAGTATATTTTTGCAGGGATTTTAAGTTTAAAAATTAAATAATCTGATAAAAAAACTGACTGGATCGGATTTAAATCATTGAATATTAAGAATTTGTATTCTTGCAGGATTTTTTCAGTGTTTTTATTTTTTTTCATGAACGGAGGTCTAAAATATGTGCAGTTTCTTCCAGTAGCTTTAAAAACAGCTTCTTGGCTTTTTTCAATTTCTTTTTTTTGTTCTTCATAACTAAGTTTTTTTAGATTAACATGACTATATGTATGACATTGAACTGAGTTTTTTTCACTAATTTCTCTGAAAAGTCCTGGATAAGTTTCAGCTGTTTTTCCAACAACAAAAAATGTTGCACTTATGTTATTTTTTTCTAAAGTCATGAAAATGTTATTTATTTCAGTTTCATTTCCTTCAGAATCAACAGTTATGTATACAGTTTTTTCTGTTAAATTTTGAGGTAAAAAATATAAAAATGCTAAAATTAATATTAACAATAATATAATTTTTGTTTTTAGCTTCATTTTATTGATCTTACAGAACTTCTAGCTCCGCAAGCTTCACATTGCTTGAAAGTAGTGTTTTTTTCCTTTTTCAAAAAAGTGTCTGGTTTACCACACTGGTCACATAGAACAAATTCTTTTACATATTTTTTAAGTTTGGCATTTAAAAATGCAGCAGAGAATTTTCCTACAAATGCATAGTTGCTGTCTTCAGGTGCACCAGTTGTTGCAAGTTCTCTTAGGAAGAATTTTATTAAATGGTCATAAGGTCTTCCTAGATATTTTGCAATTTGAGAAAAATTATTTATTATTGTTTTGTTTCCCTGCACTCTTCCATGAAGTTGAGGAATTTCAAATCTTTTATTAGACTGAGAAATAGTTGGAAGCTCTTTGTAAGCTTTTTCTAACATTTGTTCATATGTATGCTTGAATGTCATTTTATATGATTTTTCTTTTAATTTATAAAGGTTTAGTCTAATACTTTAAGCATATTTTTTGTAGGTTCAAAAAGATCTCCGCTTTTTAGTAGATTAAAAATTATTGTTTTTGCACTTTCTTCATCTAGTCCTGATTTTTCAATTATTGTTTTAAGTGATGCGCCTTTTCCACTATCTAGTTCTTTAATTATTGAAATCATCTTTTCAGACATGCTTTCTTCCTCTTGTTTTTTATCTTCATCAATCTTTGTTTCTTCTTTAACTTCTTTTTTTTCAATTTTTATGCTTTTAATTTCTTCGTCCTCTTGTTCTTCTTCAAAAGAACTTGCTGTCTGAAATTCTGGTTCTTTTTTTGTTAAGTTTTTTATAAATTTTTTAATTTCAAGAGCTCTTACAATAAGCCAGTTTTTGTTTTTTACTTTTACAATAATTTCAGGTGTTAGATATCTCTCATCATTGTATTCTTTTATTTTTCCAACAATGTTAATTAAATCTCCAAAATCTACTTTTTCAATTTTTTTAACATCTGGGCCAAACCCTTTTACTCTGATTGTATCTGTTGAGTCATCTAAAGTGATTACTGCATAATTTTTGTCTTCTGAAATATATTTTCCAACAACTGTTGCGATTATGTTTACTCTTGATATACTTTTATCTCCAAGTTCAATGTAATTTGACTCAAATCCTTCTCTTTTAACATATTTACTATTGTTTATTTGCGATATCCAAATTTTATAAGCTGTTTGTCTTTTTATTCCTAGTGGCATTTTTTCACATCCTTGATAATATTCCGTGTTTAGGCTCAAAAAGTTCGCCTTTTTTAAGCATATTTTGAATTATTTCTCTTGCTTTTTGTTTTTCAATTCCATCGTTTTCTGCTTCATTTAATATATCTTCTTCAGGAATTTCTTTTCCAAATGTTTTTTCTAATCTTTCAAGTATTCTCATTATTTTGCTAATTCTATCTCTTTGTGTTGCTGTAACACCTGTTGTTATTCTGTCAATATCAAACTGACCTGTTTCTGGGTCTGTCCCAACTTCTTTCATATAATTTTTTAATAATCTAATTGCTTTTCTTGCATCAGATGCAGTTGCAGTATTATCAAGTCTGACTCTTGCAGATGCTTCTGATAATCTTACAAGAGCTTGTAATTGTCTTGCTGAAATTGGAACAGCTTTAATTCCTTCACCAGGTTCAGTGATTGCTGTGCTTCGCAGATCAACGTAAAATTTAATAATTTCTCTTTGAGCTTCTTTACTCATTTTTGGAAAGCAATTTTGTCTAGCATATGCAATATATTTTTTAAGAAGATCTGCATCAATTTCTGGTTTGACAGATTCAATATCTCGCTGAAGTTTTAACACATGTTTTGCGATTTCAGTATCTTTTTCTTTGTTTGGTTCATCTTTGATAATAAAAATTAGGTCAAATCTGTTGATTAAGGTGTTTGGTAGATCTATTTGCGATGAGATTGGCGAAAATGGATCAAATCTTCCGTATTTTGGGTTTGCTGCTGCTAAAACTGTTGTTTCTGCACGCAAAGTTGCCTGAACATTTGCTTTGGATATTGTTATTTTTTGCTGTTCAAGAGCTTCGTGCATTGCGCTTCGGTCTTCAGGTCCCATTTTATCTAACTCATCAATACAGCAGATTCCTTTATTTGCCAAAACCAATGTTCCAGCTTCAAGTGCCCAGCCTCGCATAAATTCATCTTTTACAACTGTTGCAGTTAATCCTGCTCCAGTTGCACCTTTTCCTGAGACATATTTTGATTTTGGTGCGAGCTGTGCAATATATTTAAGAAGTTCAGATTTACCTGAACCAGGATCTCCAATTAAAAATATGTGTATATCTCCTCTCATTCTGGTTCCATCAGACCTTTCTTTTGTTGCTCCACCAAAAAGTTGCAATACAATTGCTTCTTTAATATCTTCATAGCCCCAAATAGAAGGTGCTACAGATGCAATTAATTTTTTATAAACATCTGGATCTTTTGAAAGTTCAATAATTTCTTCTTTTTCTTCTTTGCTTATTTCAATTTCACTAAATTCTTCTTCAATTGTTTCAAGAGAATTTGCATTAATAACTAAATCAAATTTTGTAGATTCTCCGCCAGTTCTTAATGGAACTGGAATTTCCTTTAAAATTCCTACAATTTTTACTTTGTTTCCAGGATAACGATTTCGTTCAAGTTTAGGTTCAAGTAAATCTCCTGCAAGAAAAACTGGAATTCTCTTTGGCTGGTCACTGCCTCTTAGAGATTCTGGAGATTCTTCAACAACAAGCCTTTGCATATCAATTAATTCTTTTCCAATAAGAATAAATTTGTCTTTTTTTCTGCAAGAAGGACATCTTGCAGGTTTTTCAAGTTTTTCTTCTTTTTGTATGATATTGATTCTATTTCCGCAAATGCATTCAAAAGTAGCTGCAGTCATTTTTGGTCTTACATCTGAGCTTTGACGAATAATTCCATCAGTCCAGATTAGTTTTCCAATATGCTTTTCACGAATATCTCGAATTTTTATATTTTGACTTTTTGGAAGATTTGTTAATCTTACTTTAATTTTTTTTCCTTGAGTTATTTCTTCATCTGCAAGCGAAATTTCAAAAGTTTTAATTGTTTTTTCAGGATTTTCAAGAATAGAATCTGCAAGATCTTTATTAAATTTTGAAATATCAGAAAAATCAATCCAAATAGATTCTTTTCCTTTTTTAATAACTTGTGCTAGTGTTTTATAATAATAATTTTTAATAAATGTTCTAATAGTTGTATGTAATTTTTCTTCATTAAAATCCATGAATATATTTTCTAAAATTAATTAAAAAGGATTTGTATAGTTTAATTTGTAATTTTGCTGGAGTAATAATAAAAAATTACTCCATGACGCTTTGTTTTTCGTCAAGGAGTGCAGATTCAATTAATTGATCTCTTAACAATTTAACTGCATCTTTTATTTCTTTTTCAGATTTTGCACCTGTAATAACTATTTTTCCAGTTCCAAACAAAAGAAAAGTTATGTTGCTTAGTACTGGTGAATCAATTAACTTATATACTAATCCTGGAAATTGCTCTGGTTCATATTCAGTATTTTCAAATTCAAAGACAATTTCATTTAAGTTTAGATTTCCGCCTACTGAACCTGAAGCTACCATATTTTGAACTTCTATCTGAGGATTAACTTCAACCTGTATTCCGATTTTTCCAAGTTCTTCTACAATTCTTTTAATTGCTCTTTTGGCTTCATCAATAGATTTTGTTCCTGTGCAAATTATTTTTCCAGAGCTAAATAACAGAGATGATGCTTCTGGATTGCTGATTTTGAATATTAACCCAGGAAACTGCTCAGGATTATATTCTGCTCTGTCTAATCCAATTGCAAGTTTTTCAAGTGGTAAATCTCGATTAATGCTTGCAGATACAACTACGTTTTCAGTTTTTGACCACACTTTTCCATCTGGTCCTTTATATTTTGATTTTTTTGGTTTTTCAGAAGCCTCCATTTTTATATCTCCTATAATATTCCTTTATAAAGGAAGAAACATTTATAAATGTTTATGATTCTATGTAGTGGTGATTAATTTTTTAGTATATAAATCTTTTTTAATTATAGTGTATTTTTTATTAATATGAGTTTATTTGATATAGTTAAGAGAGAAGTTAAACCCTTACAGATTCTTGCTAAGGGAGTAATATATAGTTTTTATTTTCCATCTGGTGTGCGGAATATGCTTGGATCTGATGTTTCTGAGTTTGATAAGAGTTGCTTTGGATTTGGAGGAGCATTAACTGCATCTATTTTTGCAATTTCAACAGGAGTAGTTCTTACATATGGAATGGATTCAACTAGATTGCCTGAGCTTGTTACAGATTTAGCATTTACTTATTCAGGAACTTATGCTATGACAAATACTCTTTCTATGTTATATGAAGGAGGAGTAAATATATTTGATAAATTAAAAGATGCAAATACGGAATTAAAAAGAAAAGTTAGCAATGAAATTAGATTTTCTTTACTTTAATTGTAATTTTCTTACCTTTAACAGTAAAAGTAGTTCCTTTTAAATGACTTTCAAAACTTAATTCTTTTGCTCCAACTTTTTCTTTAATTTCTTTTATATGTAATTCAAGTATTTTTACAATATCTAGTGGTGCAGATATGTAAAGAGAGATTTTATCTGTTTTAATAAGTTTGATTTTTTTTCTTTCAGATTGAATTTTTCTAATTAGTTCTCTAACAATTCCCATTTCAATCATTTTAGGAGTTTCAGCTGTTTCAAGATAAACTGCATTTAAACCTTCTTTAACAGCGATAATATTTTCTGGAAGAACTTCATCAATAATTAAATCTTCAGGTTCAAGAATAAATGTATCTTTATCTACAGTTAATATTATTTTTCTTTTTTCTTCAAGATTTTTGATTATTGAATTTGTGCTTTTGAAAGTTAATTGACCAAGGATTCTACCAACATTTTTTCCAAATTTTGGGCCAAGATTTGCGAAATTTCCTTTTATCTTATATTTTGTTCCTTGCATTCTTTCAGATACATTTACTTTAAGACAATTTGTCATTTGTTTTATTAGTTCTTTATGATGTTCTATGGCTTCTCTGTGGGTTTTTTTCTTAGAAATAATTGTAACTTCTTTAATTGGCCAGCGTATCCCTCTTTGTATTTTTTCACGCAAGGAGAGAATCATTGAAGTAATTTCCTTTACATGAACCATTTCTTTTTCAAGTTTTTTATTGATAAGTTTTTCATTTGCTTTTGGCCATTTAAATAATAGAATTGATGTTTTTTCCTCATATTGTTTGAAAATATTTTGATATATTTTCTCAGAAATAAAAGGAGCAATTAATGAAAACATTTTTAATGAAGTTAAAAGAACATTATAAATTGTATATTTTACTTTTTCTTCATCTGATTCTTCTCTTACTGCCTTAATATACCATCTGCTTAATTCAAGAAACAGCGCTTCTATTGCCCAAGGAACCTCATTTAATTTATAATTATCTAATAACTCAGTAACTTTTTTTATTGTTGAGTTTAATCTTGATAGCATGTATTTTTCTTTTTTTCCTAGTTGAGGAATTTTTTTAGGTTTGTAGTTTAATGCTTTAAGATATTTTGCAATATTCCATAACACTTCAAGATTTCTGTATTTGATAGTTGAATCTTTTTCAGAATATTTAAATTCATATCCAGGATTTGAGCCTCCACTTGAATAATATCTCCAGGTGTCTGCACCATATTTGGCAATTACTTCATCAGGAGAAATGTAGTTTCCAAGAGACTTGGACATTTTCCTTCCTTTTTGGTCATTTATCATTCCATGAACATATACACTTTTATAAGGATATTTTCCAGTTGATATCATGCTTGAAATCATTAAAGTGTTAAACCAAAGTCTTATCTGCTCTTTTGCTTCAAGAATAAAATCTGCAGGCCAGTATCTTTCAAATAATGCTTTTTTATGCGGATAATCTAAACTTGCAAAAGATGTTGCTCCAGAATCAATCCATACATCAATAATATCTGGAATCCTATACATTTTTCCACCACATTTGCATTTAAGTGTAACTTTATCAATCCATGGAATATGAATATCTGAAGGAATCTTATCTTTTGATAATTTTTTTAATTCTTTAATTGATTCAACAACTGTGATTTTTTTGCATTTGGCGCATCTCCAAATTGGTGCAGGAGTGCCCCAATATCTTTGACGAGTAATGCTGTTATCTTTTAGGTTATTAATCCAAGAATTAAATGCGTTGCTTCCAGCCCATTCTGGGACCCAGAAAACTTTTTTATTTAGTTTTTTCATTTGCTCTTTTAGGTCTTCAACTTTCATAAACCACTGTTTAGTTGCTCGGAAAATAACAGGATTATGGCATCTCCAGCAATGCGCATATTCATGTTCTATTTTTGCAGTGTGAATAAGAATACCTTTTTTCTTAAAATCCTGAATGAATTTTTTGTCATCAACTTTTGCGCACATTCCTTTAAATTTGCCCATTTTCTTAGAAAATAATCCATTTTCATCTAATTCATTGAATGCAGGTAATTTATATTTCTCTCCAACTTCTTGATCTTCTGGACCGCAGCCAGGTGCACAATGAACTAAACCAGAACCTGCTGAAGTATCAACATATTCTTCAGATAGAAGAACAGTATACATTGCCTTATGTTTTTTCTTTAGGTCTTGCAGTGTTTTTATTTCTTTTTCATATATACCTTCATATTCATAACCTTCAAGTTGTTCACCCTTAAATGTTTCAATTATTTTGTATTTTTTTCCAATTACACCCATAAATACATTACAAAGAGGTCCTGCAATTATCCATGTTTCTTCTCCAACTTTTGCTTTAACATATTCAATTTCAGGATTAACCATTACTGCAAGATTAAATGGAATTGTCCAAGGTGTTGTTGTCCAAATTATTAGAAATTCTTTTGGATTTTTTCTTGATTTTAATTTTAAGAAAACAGATGTATCTGTATCTGTTTCATATTCAAGTTCGTGTTTTGCCAAAGCAGTCCCACAACTTGCACACCAGGTCATAACTTTAAATCCTTCGTAAAGTCTGTTTTTTTTATGTGCTTGTTTTAAAATCCACCAAACAGATTCCATAAAAGAATTGTTTATTGGCATATATGCGTTTTTAAAATCCATCCAAACTCCCGTTCTAAGTAAATCCTGTTCCATTTTTCCAAGATACTTAACTGCAGTTTTTTTACATTGTTTGACAAATTTTTCAATTCCAAATTTTTCAATGTCTTCTTTGTTTTTTAATCCAAGCTCTTTCATTGCAGCATTTGCTGTTGGTAATCCATGCATATCCCATCCAGCACGGTCCCATACATCAAATCCCTGCATTTTTTTATATTTGATTATAATGTCCTTTAGAATATTATTCCAGCTTGTTCCAAGATGAATATAACCTGAGGTATATGGAGGTCCTTGCAAAAAGTAGAAAGGTTTTTTCTTTTTATTGCCTTTGTTTTTGGACATTTTTTCATAGATTTTGTTTTTGTCCCAAAACTTTATGATTTCTTGTTCTGTTCTTGTTGGGTTATATTTATCCATTTGAATCACTTTCAAAAGGTCTTCACCTTAAAGATGAGAACTTCCTGATACCTCCTTATTAAACTTGAAAGAATTTAAAACTTGTGTGGAAATCTTTTTGAAAAAGGTCTTCCAACCCCAAAAATGACTATTTCTACAATTTTTATTATGCACAAATGGGGTAATCACCTATTTTCATTATAAGTTGAATTGGTTAAATATTTATAAGTTTTTTGTTAGTTTGGTTTTTAGTTTCTAAAACTTTATAAATAGTAACTACTATAACTTAGTAAAATGTGTCTGGAAGATAATTTGAAAGATTTAAAACCTGAACAATTAATTATTCAAGGTTTAAATTACTCAGCAATTGAAGATTGGGATACAATTGATAAGGTTATTAGACCGATTTATAGAGAAAAAGTTAATATTGTTTCAAAATCAAAAACAGATAAAGATAATGTTGCTAAATATCTTTTCCTAAACTTTTTTGCTGAAACAGCATTGAAAACTGAAGATCCCATTATGGCAGATTATATTTCTTCTATGGCTGCAGATACTTTTATTCAGTCAGTAAATGTTCCAGATGAGGAATGTAATGAATTGATTTCATTTATTGAGAGATTTTCATTTGGAGATGTTTTTAAAGATAATGAAGCAGTTAGATTTTGGTCTGCAGTTGCACTTTCTAATGCATTAAAAAATAATTATGAGCTTTCTAAAGATAAGTTAAATCATCTTTTGCAAAATCTTAATTTAAAAGAAAATGATAGAGATTTTGGCGAACTTGCAAGAGAACATATTAAATATGTGTCTAATCTTCTTAAGTATATAGATTAGTGTTCTTTATTATATTACACAAACAATTATAAATGATACATTTTATTTGTATTTGAAAATGGTTCTTGAGATTTGGACAGAAAAATATCGGCCAAAAAGCTTAGATGAAGTTAAAGGTCAAGATGAGATTACAAGTAGATTAAAGAGTTTTGTTAAGAATAAAAATATGCCACATCTTCTTTTTTCAGGACCTGCAGGTGTTGGAAAAACTGCTTCAGCAATTGCAATTGCACGTGAGCTTTTTGGTGAGACTTGGCGGGATAATATTCTTGAATTAAATGCTTCTGATGAGCGAGGAATTGATGTTATTCGTAATCAAGTTAAAGATTTTGCAAGAAGCAAAGCAATTGATGATGTTCCTTTTAAGATTATTTATTTAGATGAGTGTGATGCATTGACAAAAGAAGCTCAGCAAGCTTTGAGGCGAACAATGGAAAATTATGCTTCAAATACGCGTTTTATTCTTTCCTGCAATTATTCTTCAAAAATTATTTCACCGATTCAATCTAGGTGTGCGGTTTTTAGATATAAGCCGTTGTCAAAGGAAGTTTTAATAGAAATTATTAAGAAAGTTGCAAAAGAAGAAAAGCTTAAGATATCAACTAATGCATTGGATTTTATTTATACTGCTTCTGAAGGAGATTGTAGAAAAGCAGAAAATATTTTGCAAGCAGTTTCAGCAATTTCAAAAGAAGTTGATGAAAAAGTTATTGAAGGTGTTGTAAGTTTTGCAGAACCTAGTGAAATTAATGGTGTTGTTAAGCTTGCATTAAATGGTGATTTTGAGCAGGCAAAGAAAAAATTAAGTTCAGTGATGATTCATTATGGCTTAAGTGGGTTAGATGCTTTAATTCAGATACAAAAGCAAATTCTTAATTTAGATATTGATGAATTAAAAAAGATTCAATTAATTAGAGCTTGCGGAGAGCATGAATTTAGATTGGTTGAAGGAAGCAATGAATTTATTCAATTAAATTCTTTGTTAGCAGAGTTTGCTTTTATTGGAAGAACATAATTGTAATTAATTAATTTCTGGAGGATAGAATGTTCACAAAAAAATATGAACCAAAATCATTAAATGAAATAATTGGTCAGTCAAAAGCAGTTTCTCAACTTTTAATGTTTTATAAGAGTTTTAATCAAGGAGGCAGAAAAGCTTTACTTATATTTGGGCCTTCAGGATGTGGAAAGACTAGCATGGTATATGCATTAGCTAAACAGGAAAATGCTGAATTAATTGATGTTAATGCTTCAGATAGAAGAAATAAAGATTCAATTTTAGAAATTCTTAGACCTGCAAGTAGACAAAAGAGTATTTTTGGAGGAAATAAAATAATTTTAATTGATGAAGTTGATGCTTTATCTGGAAGAAAAGACAGGGGTGCTGCTTCAGCTTTAGTAGATATTATTAAAGAAACCAGTTTTCCTATTATACTTACTGCAAATGATGGCTGGTCTGATAAACTTAAAAAGGTTAGAAAATACTGCAATATGCTTGAATTAAATAAGTTAACTGAGAATGATGTTTTTAATATATTGCTTAAGATTTGCGATGAGGAAAAAATTAAGTATGAAGAAGCTGCTTTGAAGAAACTTGCATTATCAGTTGATGGAGATGCAAGAGCTGCAATAAATGATTTGGAAGTAATGAGTGTTGAAGGTAAGCTTGATTCTGAAACTTTGTTTTTATGGGGCAGGGAAAAAGATGAGAATATCTTCAATGTTCTTAAGCTGATTTTTAAGTCAAGAAGCAGTGATGTTCTTAGCAATGCAGTTTTTAATTTAAGTTTAGTTCCAGAAGATATTTTGCTGTGGGTTGAGGAAAATGTTGGTAAGGAATATCATGGGCAGGCATTAAAAAATGCATATGATTTATTGAGCAGTTCTGATATTTTTCTTTCAAGAATACGGAGATGGCAGCATTGGAGATTTTTAGTTTATGCTTCTTATTTGTCAAGTACTGGTGTTCAGCAAATTAAAGATAAGGTTAATCCAAAATTTATTAAACATACTCAACCAGAATTTTTTCTTAATTTATGGAAGCTTGCTGCAAAGCGTAAAAAATATAAAGGTCTTGCAGAGCAATTTTCAGATAAACTTCATGCAAGTGCGAGAGTTTTACAGAAAGATTTTGCTCCTTATTTTAATTTTATTGAGCAGAATAATAAGCAGATGTTTAAAGAGCTTATGGATAGTTTGAGTTTTTAAACTAAAAACCTTTTTAAGCATTTATCTTTATGATATTTTTGGTGACTAAGTAGGCGGGCTAGGGGGCCGCTGTTACCTGAAATCCTCTTTAGCAGGTACTGAAGCTGCAGAGGCGGCTTGTAGGTTTAAGTTCGTCCTATTGGATTAGCAAAGAAGCGTCGCCTTCATTGGCATTAGGTTCATGTGAACCTGGTCAGGTCCTGACGGAAGCAGCCATAGCATGTTCATAATGTGCTTTGGAGAAACGGCGTGGAGCTAACCTTTGGGGTTGCGAACTTGAGCTTGCAGGTCCACTCTGTGGCGCGTCACCAATTAATCTTTTTTAGAAAAAGATTAATCAAAAACCTAATTTTTATATATTTTTGAAAATATAGTAATTGATGAACTTTAGGGAAGAATTTAAAGCTGTGGGCTTTTTTTATATTTTGGCTTTTTTAGCTACTTTTAGCGGAAGTCTTATGGCTGTTTATTGGACTCTTTATTTTCTAGGAGTTGGTTTTACTTTTTATCAAATTGCTATTTTATTTGCAATTATTCCTTTTTTTGGTTTAATCTCAGAAATTCCTACTGGAGCAATAGCTGATGTTTTTGGAAGAAAGTTTTCAGTTTTCTTTTCCTTTTTAATTGTGGGATTAACAGAAATAGGAGTGATTTTAAGCAAAGGAAATTTTTTTAGTGTTCTTCTTTTTTACGCAATATTAGGTGTTGCATATACCTTAAGCACAGGTGCTTGGAGTGCTTGGTTTATTGATTCTGCAAAGCATAAAAAACTGGGAAAGTACCAGCATAGATTACTTAGCAGGCAAAGTGTATTCTTAAGGGTTGGAGGGCTTTTCGGTCCATTAGCTGGAGGTTTTTTAGTTATTTTCGGTTATGTTTCTGCTTACTGGGCAACAGCAATTTTGTCGTTAGTTATTGCTTTTTATATTCTTATTTTTGGAAGAGAAGAATACTTTAGGAAAAGAACATATATTATGCCTAGACAATTTAGAAAAACATTTGAAATTGGAAGAAACGGAGTTGTTTATGCATTGAAGCATCCTGTTTTGTTAATTCTTATTCTTGCAGGAGCAGTTATGGTTTTTGCATTTAATCTTGCTTGGAATCCTTTGCAGCCATATGTTATTGAACAGGGGTTTAAAGCTAGCTACCTTGGATGGCTATTAGCACTTAGCTCTGCAATTTCTATTATAATAACGCATTTTAGTGAAAGAATTCAGAAGTTTTTTGGTGAAGCAAGAAAAGTAATGTTTGTATTTTTTTTAATTGGCGGTTTATCTATTGTTGCGATTTACTTTTTTAGTTATATCCCTCTTATTGCTCTGCTATTACTTTCATCTTTTGTATTTTCAAAAGCATATCCTTTTGAAGAAAATCTTTTCCACAAATTTGTTCCAAGCAAGATGAGAGCAACAATTGTTTCTGTTGACTCTTTTTTTATGAACATTGGATTTTTGTCTGGTTCATTAGCTTTTGGATTTTTGTCTGATGCTTTTAGCCCAGGAGTTTCAATTTTAACAGGAGGAATAATCCTTACATTAACTTCATTTGCATTTTTGTTTATTAAGAAACAATAGAGTACTGAATTTTTATAGCAGTTAAACTACACTAGCATTATTTAGAACTTCTTCAAAAGAAAGCTACGCCGAGAGAGGTTTGTGAACCAGAAACTTTTTAGAAAAAAGTTTCACAGCCCTTTTGAAA
>CAYTAB010000010.1:13143-19418 GCA_964435825.1 Candidatus Woesearchaeota archaeon | reverse complement strand
AAATCAAGGAAAAGCACGTGCATTGAATAATGCTCTTAAAGTTGCAAAATATGATTTAGTTGGTGTTGTTGATGCAGACTCTTTTATTGAAAAAAATGCATTAAGATATTTAATAAGTGCTTTTGAAAAAGAACCAGATATTGCTGCAGTAACATCAAATATTCAAGTCAGAGAAAGAAATTCTTTTTTGAGAAAAATCCAAGATACAGAATATACTTCGATTTTATGGATAAGAAAACTCTTACAATTTATTGAAGCAATTTATGTAACTCCAGGTCCCTTAGCACTGTATAAGAAAAAAATTCTAAGGAAAATTGGAGGATTTGATGAAAAAAACATCACAGAGGATATTGAAATTGCATGGAGGCTCTTATCTAAAAAATATAAAATACGTATGGTATTGGAAGCTATTGTTCTGACACATGCGCCAAATAAACTAAAAGAATGGTGGGCACAAAGAGTAAGATGGAGTGCAGGTGGATATCAAACAATGACAAAATATAAGAAACTTATTTTTAATCCAAAATTTGGGTCTTTTGGTGTTTTTGTTATTCCGTTTTTTATACTATCAATTGCAACATCTATAACTGGAAGCGCAATTGTACTTTATAGATTAATCACAGAAATTTTACCTAGACTTTATTATACTTATTTATCCAAATATGTGACAATACCGCTTTCTGCAGAATATATTACAATTCCAAATTCCTTTACTTTCTTTGGAATTCTATTAATTATTATATCTATTTTTTATCTTTTAGTTTCTTTAATCAGCTTAGGAAATAAAAGATACTTTAATGTTCGTCGCGGAGGTCTTTTAGTGTTAGTAACCTTTTTAACTATTTACTTAGTAGTTTTTCCAATAATACTCATTAATGCAATATATAGAGTAAAACGAGGCATTTGGAAATGGTGAATATCTACAAAACTGCAGCAATTTCAGCAGTAATAACAATCTTCGTATTTCTTGCTGGAGTTTGGTTTGGAATGACTATGCAGGAAACTCGAGTAAATGAAATAAAACAAGAATATCTTCAAATGCAGATTTCATGGAATGATATACAACTTCAGTCAGATATTATAATGAGCAATTCACTAAAAAATGAAGATATCTGTCAAAATGTTGTTGAAAAAAATCTTAAATTTGGTGACCAAATTTATGAAAAAGGTAAAAAAATTGAAACCTATGAAAAACGAAATGAATTTAGTGAAGATTTAGAAACTCAAAAAAGAGAACATAATTTGCTAAAACTTCAATTTTGGGTTAATTTAATTAATATTAAAAAAAGCTGCAATTCTAATTATATCAATGTTGTTTATTTTTATGAAGATGATGGTGGTAAAATAACAAAAATAAAGCAAGATAAAATCAGTGAAATTTTATTTGAACTTAAGCAAGAATATGGACAAGAGATGATGCTCATTCCTATTGCAAAAGACCTTGATTTAAGTTCTGTTGATACTGTAATTGCAAAATATAAAATTGAGACATTTCCATCTGTACTAATTAATGAAAACATTTTAATTACAGATGTTCCAGATAAGGAAAGTTTGAAAAAAATAATCGACGAAGAATTAGAAAAACAAAACTAGTTTTTAGAGAAAAGTGCTTTAAGAACTACTGTTGCATTGGCTCTAAGCTTTTTTCATAAAAAAGCTTGCAAAAAACAAAACTAGTTTTTAGAGAAAAGTGCTTTAAGAACTACTGTTGCATTGGCTCTAAGCTTTTTTCATAAAAAAGCTTGCAAAAAACAAAACTAGTTTTTAGAGAAAAGTGCTTTAAGAACTACTGTTGCATAAGCTCCTTTGTCTAATGAAAAACTTACCTGAAAAGCATCTTTTTTCTTTTCTATTTTTAATTGTTTGGGAAAAACTTTTGAAACTCTTTTGTCTCCTGCAGCTGCTAATTCCGGCATTCTTGGAAGCTTAAAATCATCAACAGTTAATTTATCATGTTTAAGAAGTTTTAGTGAAGTTCTAGAAAAAAGAGAGTCATCAAGCTTTGTATCATATCCGATAATTGAAAGGTTTTTAGATTCAAATGATTCAAGTGGAACTGCAAGAAGCTGGTTAGCTATATTGATTTTAAAATGTTTTAGTTTTTCCAATTCTGCAGATAATGACAAATTCCAGATATACGATTGATATGCATGAATAAAAATTCTCCTTAAATTTTTTGAAAGAACTCTAAATGCGCCTGCAAAATCATTTGGGACATTAATTAGATGATTTAAAATTGCTTTTTCAAGAGACTGATATTTTGGCACATGGTTTATGCATTGCTTCCAGTTTTTCCAATTTTTATCAATAAACTCTGATGCTTTTTTTCCCTCTTCAGTTTTTATATCTTTAACAAGAATTTCATGAAGTGCAGATTCAAAATCTCCTTTTAGAAAATACTTTCCTGCAAGATGATTGCTACCTGCACTACCAAATCTCTGCTCTCCAAAATAATTTGGTATTCCGATTTTAGATAAAAGTCTTGCTTGTTTTTTTAATTCAGCAAGAACAAGTTCATTTTTTTCAGCAAATACACTTATTTT
Organism: Candidatus Woesearchaeota archaeon; assembly: GCA_964435825.1. Taxonomy (GTDB): domain Archaea; phylum Nanobdellota; class Nanobdellia; order UBA10117; family JABICX01; genus JAFCGM01. Next base: position 16,875 of record CAYTAB010000010.1, on the reverse strand, counting down.
AAAAAAATTTCCTTTTAAATCACCTAAGCAAATTCGTTTATCAGAATAACCTAAAAATTCAAGTTCAATGTCTTTTAATCTAATCTTTTCTATATCCTCTTTTTTTACCTTCCAGATTGATATTGTTTGCTCAGTCAAGGCTCTTTTATCCTTGTTTCCAGCATATCCAATCCTTTTTTTACTTACTTTTAAATTACGTGAAATTGCAGAAATTGCTCTGTCAGTAGTATAGTTTCGTTTTTTAAGCAGAACATAAGCATATTCTCCTGAATCCTTAAGACTAAAATTAGATATTTCTCTTACAAAAAAATGTTCAGGCTCTTGTTTTATTATCATCTTAAAAGATTGAAAAAACTCCTAAATAACTTATAGAGACAATAATTGATGCAATTATAACACCTAAGGAGATTATAATAAAGGATTTTAGTTTATTGAATTTTAAAATATGTGCAATAAGTGCTCCAGTCCAAGCTCCAGTCATTGGAAGAGGAATTGCTACAAATAATAACAGAGCAAGTTCATGATATATCTCAAATCTTTTCCTATTTTTCTCAATTTTTCTCATTGTTCTTTTGCCAAAAAGCTTTAATGCTAAATCATTAATATGTGCAATTTTCAGTGCAATAAGAATCAATGGAATTACAAGAATATTTGCAATTAAACTTAATAAGATAACTGCAAAAGGATTTAATCCAAGACTAAATCCAATAATAATTGCACCTCTTACTTCAGATATAGGTGCAAGTCCTAAAATAAATACAGCAAGATATTTCCAAAAAATCGGAATATTTTGTAAAATCAAAGCAACTCTATTAAACAACATGATAGATTAGAAGACAAAAAGCTTTATAAAGATTTTTTAATATTCAGAGTTATGGTAATTAAATGTAGTTCATGCAAAACAGAGATATTGAATGATACTGAAGTTGCTAAATTTCCATGCCCTGGTTGTGGAAAAGAGGAAATTATTCGATGCGGTGATTGTAGAAAAAAAGGTGTACGTTACACTTGCAATAAATGTGGATTTACAGGTCCTTAAAGGAGTTATCTATTTTAATTGGAGCGTTAAAAAATGGCAGATGTTGTTGTTAAATTAAGAGTTATGCCAAAAAATCCAGATATTGATCTTGAGATTATTGAAGAAGAAACAAGAAAAAAAATTGAAGGATTTGGCGGTCAAGTACATAAAGTAGAAAGAGAGCCAATTGCATTTGGCTTAGTAGCATTAGATATCATCTTTATTTCTGATGAGAAAAAAGGCGATACTGAAAACTTAGAGCGAGAAATTGAAACAATTTCTGGAGTTCAGAGTGTTGAAGTTACAGATGTCAGAAGAGCTTTTGGTTAAGTTTTATAATTAAACTACGAACTTTGAGTGATGTTTCGCCCCCAATAGTCTTTAAATGGAATAATTCCCAAGACTGAATAGGCAAATCTATCTGAAGCAAGAAGTAATTGAGAATAATTTTGTGCTTCAACAAAAATGCAATTATCTTTTGCATATATTCTTGTTGCATTAATTCCTGTTCTGAAAATCACTACTGAAGTTAAAAAATTTGCATCATCACAGGTTTTAACTGGCACATATTCATTTATTGGATTTGTGTCTTCAGTAAATGCTGCAACTACAGATATATTTTCATGTGAAAATGGAAGTATTCGAGCAAATTCTGTTGCAGCTGCTGAAAGCTCTCGAGTATTGTTTGAATTTGGATTATATGCAACATAAACTTTAGTTGAAGATTTAATTGAACGAACATTATCAGTTAGAGTGATTTCATCTGCATTTCTTGGATCTAAATAAAATGAAAAAGGAATTATTTTGTTTGCATAAGGATATAAAGCAACAAAATGACCTTGAATATGTTTTTTAAATTCAATTCCATTAAAATCAAATGACTCAATATAATCTGAACTATCTGTTTGATTTGGATTTGAAAGAATTGCATATAAAAAACCTGAGAAAACCATAAGTAAAGCAATTAAACCTGCTGAAATTGCATAAATCTTTTTTTTCTTTGGATTTTCTTTTTTATGCTTATTAATTATTGTTCTCTTTATGCGCTCTCTTTCCTTAGTATTAACCATGATGATGCTATTTAAAATATAATCTATAAAAAGTTTTCCAGTTGATTAAAAAATACAGATATAAAAATCAATTAAGCTTTCTGTAAAGAATATATAATTTAAAATAAAAAAAGGAAAAGAGCGTTAGCTCTTTTATTCAGTAGCAGTTTCTTCAGTAGTTGTTTCTTCAACTTCTGGCTCTTCTGTTATTGGAGTAATTGTTGTTCCAGAAATTGAAACTGAATCTCCAGACAAGTCATGTTGGTCGTAGTTCTTCAAGATAGCTGCTGCTTCTCTTGTGTTTTCTGCTTCCCATCCAGCTACAATTAATGCTACGTTGCTTCCGCCAAATGCATCTTCAACAAGCTTCAACATTGCCTTGTTTGTAGGTATTGTTGATGCAGCTCCGTATGATGGGTAGGAAAGTCCAAGAGCTTCTGCAGTTAACTTGTTAACTGCTGGTCCGCCAACCAAAATAAGAGGTTGTGCAGTCTTGTCTGCAACTTCTGTATCTAGCTTTACTAATGGAACTCCAGCAATAGAGTTAACTGTATATGCATCTCCAGTTGTTGTAATTGTTGCTGATGGTCCTCCAACAATAACTTTGGCTTTTATTTGTTCTGGGGCTACATAAAGTACAAATTCATCTTTATCTCCATTATTTTCTGGTGTTTCAATTATATTTCCGTATGGAGTTCTCCAAGACTCATCTTTTGCTCCAACTCCTGAAGGCTCTGAACTAGATAAGTTAAGTTCAGCTGCTTCTGCATCTTCAGCTGTTGAACCAAGAGTTTGTGCATCAATGTCTGCATTAATAATCAAATCATCACCACTTCCACCAAAGTCATTAAGTGTGATATAACCGTCGTTTGCAGTATAGTTTAAAGTTACTTCAATGCTTGTTGTATCATACTTTATAAACAACTCATCTTCTGCGTCAGGAAATGCTGTGTCTGCTCCATAATCAAAGTATTGGATTTTATTGTCTGAGTTTCTAAATGCTCCAAAGATAGTAGTATCTTGAATAATCCAAACTTCATCAGTATCTTCAAGTACACCATTAACATCTACTTGAAATCCTTCTTCTTCTCTGTCAGATTTTAAGTAAAGTGCATATGGATGTGTTACCTCAATTGTTGCTCCAGATTCATTTCTAGTTACTTTTACATTATCTTCAAAATTAGCACTTATTTTCATATCTGCATCAGCTGTAAGTGAATCAAATTTAACATATGCAAAGTTTTCTGGAAAATTGTAAGATTCACCAACTGGGACAACATTGTCTTCTACTCTTTCAAGTTCTTCATTTAATTGTGCTCCAATTTTTGTATCAGATGAAGAAGCTTCAATGTACCATAGCCATTTTGCATCTGACTCATCATCTGGTTCTCCAAATAATTCAAGAGGATCTCCTGAGTTAACTGTCTTTGTTACATCTGTTCCAATACTAAGCTGAACTTGTCTTGAATCTGGGTCATCTGTATACAAGATATTTTCAACTTCAACAGTAATTTCACCATAGTCATAGTCTTCATTTTCACTCAAGAATTTTGTTGTTGAACCAACTTTTACTGCAACTGTGCTCTGGCCAATAGATGTTATTTCAACATCATTTCCATCATATGAATAAGTTTCTCCAACACCAAGCACTGTTTCAGTTCCCAT
>CAYTAB010000010.1:6952-13043 GCA_964435825.1 Candidatus Woesearchaeota archaeon | reverse complement strand
TGTTTCAGTTGATGCTACAGATTTTGCTTCTTGTGCTAATCTTGCTGCAATATCTACTGCACCAGCTACATCAGATGCTAAACCTGCTGGGTTGTTTCCTCCTGTTCCAAGAACAAGAAGTGTATTCCATTCACCGTCTTTTACAAATGGTTCTGGGTAGTCTGCTAAATCAGCAGCTGCTACTGCTCCTAGAGCTGTTGCTCCAAGGAATGCAGCACCAGTTGAAACTGCTGCTACTTTTTTTAATGTGTTTTTTGCTTTTAATACAAATTTTTGCATGGGTATACCTCAATATGAGCAGTATAAATACTGCCGCATTTTGATAAGATACATTATTGCAAAATGATTTAAAAACATTATGGTCTTTTTTGCATTATGTAAGCGTTTTTACTCCTGTGAAGATATAAAAACACTCAAAAATACATATATATTTAAATACTTTGTTTTGTAGTAATAATTTAGTAGAATTACAGAAATGGAAGACAAAAAGAAATTATCTCGTGATGAAAAAAAAGAACTGAGCCGAATGCGTATTATTACTGCTATTGCAATGGGTAAAAACCGGAACAAGGAAATTGCTAAATTCTTAGATACAGACAAGTCTTTTGCTGCTAAGAAAATAAAAGAACTTGAAGGTGAAGGTCTTGTTACAAAAGAAGGTGAAGGCAAAAATGTTCGGTATCGGATTAATGAGATAAATGTTCTACAATTTTTAAAAAGTAGAGTTATTATTACAAAAGGTGGAAAAAATGAAAGAGAAGAACGAGAATAAACAAAAAGGGAAAAAAGGCAAATCTAAACTTTCGCCATTGTCTGGTAAAGGAGTGTTTTTTGAAATTACAATGTATAAGTTGTTAGTAATAATTCTTATTGGCTGGGCAATTTGCTTTGTTGCAGGATTATATTTTGGAAACTTTATTGGAAAAGCAAATGCAGTTGATAATTTGCAGATTGAAGTACCTGAATATTGCACATATGACAAATCTGTAAGTAGCTTAGAAATAAAATGCAATGAGATAAGCAACACAACAGCAACAGAACTTTGCGGAATGCTTTCAACTCCATTAAAAGACAAGCTGAAGGTTCTTGTAGTAACTTAGTCCTTCTTATTAGATTCAAGAATCTTATTCTTGGCAAGAAGGGCTTTAATTTGTAAATCTAGATTATGAATCTTCTGCAATAAATCATTAAGAACAAAAGTTAGTTCTTGTGCATCTTCTTTAATTGTTTCTGGTTCTATTATTTCAATAGATGATGGATGATAATCTATAATAAATCCTACAATTTCAGATATGCCTTTAAATAAAATGTCCATATCTAAAAAAGATAGATACAGTTTTGAATTTTCTTTTTTCTCAGGTTTATGCAGTTTTGATGAAATAATTTCATGATTTTTTTTCAAAGAATCTTCTAATAAATTCATTGCTTTTTCTACATGCTCTTTTGGTGAACCTGCAACCTGAATAATTGTTTTAACAAGTATGTCTGCCATTAATTAATTGAAAAGAAAAGAGTTTATAAGTTTATTTATTGGCAAGGATAAGAATTAATATTATGTTTAATAAAATAGATATAAAACAAAAAAGCATAATTAAATAAAACTTAATTTTTGAGTAATTTGAACAATAAACAATATTTGAGGTCTTAGGAGGAAATGAAGTTTCATCTGTTGATTTTTCCAATAATTGAGCTTCTTGTTGAGAAACATTATTAGTTAATAGTTTAGGTTCCTGTTCTAAAACAATTTCTGATTTATTAGAATCAAAGTTCTGCTCACTATTATTTTTTGTTTTAGTCTCTAATAAATCCAAAGAATATCCTGGAGAAGGTAAATTACATGAGGTCTTGTAAAAAGATTCACCTTTATTGCAAATTGGTTTATATTCAAAGCTAACTAAAGGTTCTTCATTTTTAAGAATTGAGATTTCTTTTCCAGAATTAGAGAGTCTTGAGCACAATGAACTTGAATCTGGATGAAAAAGAAAATGTGTTTTAACATTATAATTTTCAAGAACCTGTGAACCTGTTCCTCCATCAGTTATAATTGCATAAGCATTAGGTGGCAATAAATTACTGCTTTCAACTTTAGTTAAGTTAGTAGAGATATATCCTGAAAGCAAGTTTGAGTTGCATAAAGTTAACAGAGTTATATCAATCTCTTTTTGTTCATCATTATAAATTTCTATATATTCATTATAATTTTCATCAAATTCAGGAAAATACATTACTTCAGTAATTTGCAATGCAAAAGAAACAGGAATTAAAAACAAAAGTAATATTATCAAAAACTGCTTTTGGTGCATATTTAATATATAAAATAAAAATTAATAAATGTATATTGTTTTTACTTCGTTGTGAGTAAAAAAGTATTAAAAAGAGAAGTAAATATAGGATATTATCGGTGAATAGTCATGGGCTTATTTGGAAAAAAGAAAAAACAAATTGGAGATTTTCCAATGCTTGCAGATGATTTGCCTCCTTTGCCTGCATTGCCTGCAAAGGTAGATTCAAATAGATCTGCAGTAAAAAAAGATGAGTTTCCAGAGCACAGACCTTTTATGCCTGCTGCTCCAATAAATAAAGTGGTTCTAGATGAAAAATCTCCTGCAAAAAGAAAAGAAGAAGAATTACTTCCTCCGCTACCACATATAAAAAATGCTCCAGAGATAAAATTTAAACCAAAACAAAAAGAAGAACTTCCAGAACTAAAACCGCTTAAAAGAGCAGAGGATTTAGATTTAAAAATTCCAGAACAAAATGTAACTTTTAAAGGACGGGTTGAAGAAAAAAAGGCAAATGTATTTGTCAAACTTGAAAAATATGATGAAGTTCTAAAAACAATTGAATCTCTTGAAAGCAGAATAAATGATCTTGACGCAATGATTTCCAGAATACAAGATATACGTGTAAAGGAAAGGGAACTTCTTTCTAAATGGAATGAACTTCTTATGGCAACACGAAATGAAATCGCAAGTATAACCCGAAATCTGCCAACAACTTAAGTTCTTTTCTTTTTACTTAATTTTATATAGGTTTTTATTTTTATAACATATATGAAAGAATTAACAGCAATAGAACTAAGAAAAGTTATTAATGAGCTAAAACAATTAGAAGGTGCTCTCTTAAACCAAATTTATCAGCCAAATTCACATACTTTGCTTTTAAAGCTTCGAAGTTCAATTGGAAATGAAATAATAAAAATTGATTCTGGTGTTGGAGTTTTTTTAACTAAATATAAACATTCAATTCAAAGAATTCCTCCTCATTTTTGCTCAAGACTTAGAAAATTTTTGTTACGTTCAAAACTTATCAAAATTTCTCAAGTTAAGATGGACAGAATAGTTGAATTTGTTTTTGAAAGAAAAAATGAGCAATATGTTCTTGTTTGCGAGTTGTTCAGCAAAGGTAATTTTATATTAAAAAAAGAAGACAAAATCATAATCTGCGCAGCACCACAGCATTGGAAGAGTCGAGAAATAAAAAAAGGAGTAAAATATATTTATCCTCCACTTAATAAGGAAATTCTTTCAAATAAAAAAGAATTAAAAAAATATTTTGAAAAACAAGGCAATAAGAAATGCGTTACAGCACTATCACAGTTAGGTTTTGGGGGATTATATGCTGAAGAAATCTGCAATAGAAATAAAATAAAAAAAGAAGAGAGTGTATCAAAAATAGATATTGAAAAATTAAGTTCAGCAGTTGTAAAAAGTCAAGATTTATTTCTTAATTCAAAAGCAGTATTAGTTAAAGATAAAGATAATCTAATTGATGCAACCTTAATAAGGCTTTCAAAATACAAAGAATATGAAAACATTGAAAAAGAATTGTTTAATGATGCATTAGACATATATTATTCCACTATTGAGGCAAAAACAGAATCTTCCAATATCAATCAAAAGTTTAACAAAGAAAAAGAGAAATTAGAGAGAATTATTTCTGCTCAAGAAAAACAGCTAAAACTAAAAAAAGAAAAGTTAGAAAAGCTTAAACAAAGTGCAGATGCGATTTACACTCATTATAATTTCCTAAAAGAGTTGTTCTTTAATATCTCAAAAATGAACAAACAAAAAATTAGGGATTTATCTTTAATTAAAAAGGAAATTAAAAAAGTTGATATGAAAAATAAAGAAATTATTATTGAACTTCCAGAAAATCAAATTAAATTAAATTATTCAAAAACAATTGAAGAAAATGCAAATGAATTTTATAGTTTAGCAAAAAAAGAGAAGTTAAAAATTAGCAGAATTGAAAAAGTAGTTCAAGATACTAAAAAAGAACTAAAAAACTTAAAAGAAAAAGGTGAAAAACTAACTAAATCAAAAGTCTCTCTTCAGAAAATCCAAAATAGACAAAAGCAATGGTATGAAAAATTCAGGTGGTTTTATACATCTGGAGGTCTGCTTTCAATTGGGGGCAGAGATGCCACTCAGAATGATATTTTAATTAAAAAGCATGCAGAAAAGAATGATTTAATTTTCCACACTGAAATGGCAGGTTCTCCTTTTTTTATTTTAAAAAACGGCAAGTTAAAAGCAAAAAAAACTGATTTGGAAGAAGTTGCTGTTGCTGTTGCTAGTTTTTCGCGAGCTTGGAAACTTGGAATTGCAAGTGTTGATGTCTTTTATGTTTTACCTGAACAGGTTACAAAAGAAGCAAAAGCTGGAGAATACTTATCTAAAGGTTCATTTATGATTAAAGGTAAAAAAACTTTTTTAAGAAACACTGAACTTCAGTTAGCTGTTGGTTTAAAAAATAATGTTATAATTGTTGGACCAGAAAGAGCAATTAAAAATCAGACAAAAAATTTTATAAAAATCCTTCCTGGAAATAATAAAAAATCAGATATATCTAAAAAAATTGCTTTAAAATTTAATATAAAAAACCTTAATGAAATTGACGCTATGTTGCCAACAGGTGGTATTAAGATCGTTTAGCTTTTTGTTTTTTATAATTATTTTCTGCTTCAGTAAAAGCATCATTTATCAATTGTTCAGGCCAACCAACAGAAGAAAGCTCATCTCGTATAATCAATCGATTTTCTCCAATTGAAAGTTTATACTCAATGTAATCTCTTATTTTATCTTTTTCGCTTTTTGCTTTATACAACTGCTTGAAAAAGTGTTTAGTTGTTTTAAAATCAACAGGAGTAAACTTCAAAAGAAACAGCATTACAAGAACTGCAACAACAACAATAAAAATCAACCAACCTGCATAATGATATTGTGTATGAATCTGCAAACCTGAAACTGAAAATCCTGAGATTGCTCCAATAGGAATTAATAGCATTATAAGTAATATCACAAAAGTAAAGATTCCTAGTTTTTCAAGATCCATATTCTAAAATAAAGTTAATTGTTATTAAAAATTTCTACTTTAGTTGCAGAACATAAAATGCCGAGAGGAGGATTCGAACCCCCGTAGGCACTAAGCCAATGGATCTTGAGTCCATCCCGTTTGTCCACTCCGGCATCTCGGCATAAAACCCTTTGGAAAAGGTTTTCATCCAAACAAAAGTTTGGGAAATGTTTCATCAAAAAGTGAACTTGCAAACGAGCAATTTAATGTAAAAATAGTTAAATAAATGATTTTTAAAGATATCTATATAAAAATAAAAAATTATTTGTTGAGCTTTTGTTTTAGTTTTTTTAGATTTTCTTTTAAATTTTCAAATGCATATTCGTCATCTTCTGTTTTTCTTATATTTGTTCTATGAGATTTTTGCGAGGATTTCTTAGTTTTTTTCTTTGTTGTACGATGTTTCTTTTTATTTTCCTGCTTATCTTTATCAATAAGTTCCTGAAGTGCTGAAAACTCTTTTTTTAATAACTTGGCGCTTTTTTTTGCCTGAGAAAGTCTTTGCTCTTTTTCAACAAGCACTTCTTCATAGAAGTTTGCATTGTTTATCATTTCAATTACATTGTGCGAAACTTTTCGAGTATCTTCTAAAATTAGCTCAGAATTTGGCAGATGAACATATCTTTCGTGGTTTACCATGTTAATAAATTATTTATTCACTTATTTAAATATATTTTGATTGAACCTTTTCTTTAAAAAAGAAAATGTTCTCGAAAAGAAAGAAATTACAACT
>CAYTAB010000010.1:0-6852 GCA_964435825.1 Candidatus Woesearchaeota archaeon | reverse complement strand
ATTGAACCTTTTCTTTAAAAAAGAAAATGTTCTCGAAAAGAAAGAAATTACAACTATTGAACCTTTTCTTTAAAAAAGAAAATGTTCTCGAAAAGAAAGAAATTACAACTATTGAACCTTTTCTTTAAAAAAGAAAATGTTCTCGAAAAGAAACATTCTTCGTTCAATTTGAACCTTTTCTTTAAAAAAGAAAATGTTCTCGAAAATGGGCCGACCCGGATTTGAACCGGGGACCTCCTCCACGTCAAGGAGACGTCATGCCGAACTAGACCACCGGCCCAACTAAAGTAAAAAATAAAAATAAGTCTTAAAAAAGTTTTGCATTATTTATTTTATATTAGATTGCTTTAGGGAATTATTTATTTGAATCTAACATTTCTAAATCAAATTCCCTATTTTCATCAAGATTAAAATATTCATAGAATTTTTTTGTTAAAGTAATCTTATTGGTTTTGCCTGTTTTTTTAGAGTTAATAAAACCTCGATTTTTTAGCTCTTTGATGTGATTGTATGCTTTATTACTTCTGAATTTAACAATCTCATTCTGAGTTGTTTCTTTTTTCCATGCAATAAATGCCAAAGTTTCAATAACTGCTTTTTCTATCTCAGGCAATGCTGCTTCTTTAACTAATTCTGCAAATTCATCTGCTACTTTAAATTTCCATTTCTTGTTTTCTTCAATAATTTTTATTCCTTTTTCAGAATATTCTTCTTGCATCTTTTTCAAAATCTGTCTAACTTGACCTTGGCTTCCAATTCCAATTAGATGAGAAAGTCTGTTTAAATTAATTCCCTCTGGATTGCAAAAAAGTATTGCTTCTATTTTTTTTGAGATTTCTTTGATAAACATTTGAAAGGATTTCCTCCATAAATAAAAGAAAGAACAAAAACAGCTGTCGCAGGTATAAGTGCAATTGTAAAAGAAATAAACATGAAAATATCTTTCTTATATAAATTTACCAATGCATAAAACAGCAAAGTTGCAATAATAATTCCATAGAATTTTTTTGACATTTGTGTTGCATCTTTTAGTCTTATGATCTTTCTAAGCTGAAAAAAATGTGATAGTGATAAAAGAACACCAAAAACAATTGCTCCAACATTAATTAATAATTTAATCATAATGCATTATTATTTTCTTAATTTATTAATTTTATCTTTTGCTTTAGTATGAAGTTTCTTTGTGTGCTGTAAAATTTTTTTTGGAATATGCTGTCTATACATAAACCAGAGAACAATAACTGTTGCTATTGCGCTAATTCCGATTATATTTGTAAAGATTAGTGGAAAACTCAGAATTGCAATACCATAAAGAAGCCAAGAGAGCATTCCAATAAACAATATAAAAAACATCATAATAGAAACATTTCTTGAAGATTTGTTTTTCCAAATCCGATATGCTTGAAGAAAATTCGAAAATGACATTATTGTGCCCATTATTGTTGTAATGATAGATGTTATTAAAATAAAATCAAATTTCATAATAAGTTTAATTTCACTGTGACTTTAAATTTTTTTCCTTTATTTTAATATAAATTTCGTCAAAAGCTCTTTTTTGACTTAGTGAAATTTTACCTTGATTTGCTAAATACAGCAATGGAATAAAAGTCCAGATAATTTCTTTTGTATCTGATGATGGCAGAATTTTTGTAAATGCTATTGTACTAGAGTTTTGCGATTTAAAAAAACTAATTATTTTATGGTATACTTTTCGGATATTTTCTTTTATATTTGCTTTTCTTATCTCAAATTCTGGAGGTTTTTCTTTTGGAAGCTCTTGTTTTTTAATTCTGCGATTAGTGCGTCTTTCATCTACCTCTATTGCTTTTTTAAGTGCTGAAACTAATTCAAAAACAGTAACTTTTCTCTGCCGTTTTCTTGAAAGGTTTGGCTCTAAAACAAAATTCTTTATTTGCTTATTGTCTCGCATATGTTCTGCTAATTTTTTTAGTTTTTGTTCATCTTCATCAACAAACATCTCTTCTTCAACAAGAGCAAAATTTCCAAGCTCGTTTGTTAGTTCATCGTCAGGGGATTCTTCTTCAATAAGTTCAAGAAATTTTTCAAGACCAATCCGATTTGTTTTGAGTTTAAGCAAAATCGCTGCAGTTAATACAACTTTTCCTGATAAACGAAAATTCATTTGCTTAAGTTTTTCAAGTATTTTTAAATATTCTTTTGTGAAAAGTTCAATATCAACATCCCAAGGATTTATTTTTCCAGAACGAACCATGTTATAAATAAGAGACTGCCATCTAATTTCGCTTTCATTCATTAAAATTGAAAGGATGTTATCTTTTTTCATTGCCTGATTGATTTACAATTTAATTGAATTAATCTGTGACTCCCCATCTTTTGTCATCCATATTCCATAGATAGATTCTGCTGCAGATATTACCTCATCATTATGGCTAATCATTATTATCTGGGTTTTTTCAGAATACTCTTTAAGTAAATCTGCAACTTTTTTTGAATTAACTTTATCAAGAGCTGCATCAATTTCATCTAATAAATAAAATGGCGCTGGTTCAAATTCCTGAACTGCAAAAATAAATGCAAGTGCAACCATTGCTTTTTGTCCGCCAGATAATGAAGCTAGGTAAAGTTTTTTGTTGGAATTATCAATAACATGAATGTTAACACCGCCTTCAAATGGTTTTTCTTTATTTTCAAGAATTAACTCTGCAGACATTTTATCTGAGATTCTCTTAAAAATTCTGCTGAAATTTTCATTTAATTTATTAAAAGTTTCAATAAAAGAATCTAATTTCTTTTTTTCAATTTCCTCAATAACATGAAGTATTGATTCTTTTTCTGAAGAAAGTTTTTCAACTTTCCAAGAAAGCTCATCATATTCTTTTTTAACTTGCTCATATATTTCCAGAGCCCTCATATTAACATTTCCAAGAGTCTCTAATTTTTCTTGAAGTTCTTGATATTTTTTTCTAGCTGCAGTCGGCGAATTCAAATAGGGTAACATTTGAGTGTCTTTATATTGTTCTAATTCTAGAGACACAGCTTCAAGCTCAGCTTCAACTTTTGCTAATAAAATTGATAGCGCATTTATCTCTTCAGAATCCTGTGTTTTTGTTTCAGTCTGCTCCTCAATCTTTGTTTCTTCAGTTTTAAGAGCTTCTTGAAATTGTCTTTTTTGCTCAAATAGTTTTTTTAACTGAGAGTAAAAATCTGATTCTGTTTCCTGAAGTTCAGACAACTCTTTTTTTAATTGCAGAATTTTTTGTTTTTGTTGAGTTATCTGTTCTTTAAATTCTCGTTTTTCTTTTTCAAGACTTTTAACAACTTTAAGAATATTGTTCTTTTCTGGAGCAAGAACATTTTCAATTGTAGCTTTTATTGAAGCAACTGTACTTTCTTTTTCATAAAGCTGATTTTCAAAATCTTGTAATTCAATGCTTTTTTCTCCAAACTTGAAATTTCTTAGTTTAATGCTTGCTGCGTTTTTCTCAACTGTTTTTTCACTTATTTTCTTATCAAAAGAATCAAGCATATTTTTTCTTTTAGTTAGTTGATTGTTAACATCTTCAAGGTCTTTCTTAAGTTTATCTTCCTGTTTTTTAATTGATTCAATATCTAAACCTGAATCTTCAATTGTTGAAAGTTTTGATTCAATCTCTGCTTTTTCCTGGCGTTTTGAAATAATTTCTTCTTCAAGTTCATGGCGCTCTTTTTGTTTTCTTGACAAGTCTGATTTAAGAGATGAAAGTTCTGCAGCTAGTTTAGTAATCTGTTCTTCAGAAGATTTTTCTGAGAATTTAATTGTTAAATTGCGTCTAAATCCTCCTGTAATTGCTCCAGATATTGAAAACAAATCTCCATCTAGAGTAACCATATTAAATTTTCCAATTCCAAGTTTTTTTGCTGTTTCTGTATTTTCAACTACAAGCGTATCTCTAAAAATATGTTTAAATATATTGATATATTTTGGATCACATGAAATTAATTCATGAGCTAATCCAAAAACCCCGGATTTTGATTTTATAAGTTGCACTTCAGTTGAAATCTTTGTTAGCTTGATTTTAGTTAAAGGCAAGAAAGTTGCGTAACCTGCTTTCTGGTTTTTGAGCAGTTTCAGGCATTTAATTGCAGAATCTACATTTTCAACAACAATATTTTTCATACGATTTCCAGCTACAACTGATAATGCTTTTGAAAATCTTTTATTTGAATTTCCAAGTTCTGCAACAGTTCCAATGATTCCAGGAATTGTTTTTTTTGAAGAAAGAATCTTACTAATTGCCTGATCTCTTAAAAGCATTTGTTTGGATTCATTTGAATCTAACTTTAATTTTGAAAGTTTTTCTTCAGTTATAAAAATTTTTTTGCGCAATTCACCAATATCTAATGCAAATTTAGAATCCTTACTTGTAAGAAAATTAACTTCCTGTATTAATTTTTTATATTTTTCTTTTGCACTTTTTATATTTTTAACAAGTTTTTGTTCTTCAGCATATTGTTCTATTTTTTCATGAACATCTTTAATTTTATACTCCAAAACTTCTTTTTTTGAATAAAGTTCCTGAATATTTTCTTGAAGTTTAAGTTTTTCTTGTTTAAGATCTTCAAGTTCTTTTTCAAGTCTAATTACTTCTTTTTCAAGAACTTCATGAGTTTTCTTAGAACTGCTAGATAAGGACTTTAAACGCGTAATTTTTGCAACAATTGCATCTTTTTGTTTTGAAAGTTTTTTTAACTCTTCATTTTTATCTGCAATATTTAGCTGAATATCTGAAAGTTTATCATCTAAATTCTCAATTCTCAGATTAATCCGCTGTATTTCATTTTCAGAAGAAGTAATAAGATTTTCTGAACTAGAGATTATTGCTTTTTTATCATCAATCTGTTTTTGAATCTCAAGTTGTTCGTCTCCACCTTTTTTTTCAATTCGGTCTTCAATTGCCTCAATTTTTTCTTTTAAAAATTGAACTTTCTTTTTTGAATGATCAATAAACACATTGATCTTATTTTGATTCTGTTCTAGTTTATGTAATTTTGTAGTAAATTCCTGCTTCTTTTTGTTTAAAGATGCTTGCTTAAGCCTAAGCTCTGTTGCTTTTGATGCTTCTTGTTCATTTTTATAGGAACGATACTTCTCAGCAATCTGTTTTTCAGCTTCAAGAGAATTAAGATTTGCCTTTTTCTCAACAATTACAATTCTTGCTTCTTTTAGCTTTTCTTCAACTTTTTCAAGTTCTGCAAGAGCTGATTCTTTTTTCATTTCATAAATATGGATTCCTGCAACCTCTTCCACTAGTTTTCGTTTATCAATAGATGAAAGCGCAATAAAATTTGAGATATCTCCTTGCAAAATAATGTTATGTCCTTCGGGCAATATCTTTGCAATTGAAAGCAATTCAAGAACTTGCTTTCGAGTTGCTCTGCTTTTGTTGATATAATAATAAGAATTTCCAGATTCTGTGATTTTTCTTTCAATCTTGATTTTGCGAGAATCAATTGGAAAAACAGATTTAGAATTATCAAAAACAATGGATACCTCGCCTTCTGAAACAGATTTACCTGATTTTTTATGAAGCAAATCTGCATAATTTTCTGCACGTATTGACTTTGTAGATAATCTTCCTAGTACAAAACACACTGCATCAAGTATATTTGATTTGCCAGAACCATTTGCACCAACAATGCAATTTAATTTGTTTGTCAATTGCAGGTCAGATTTCCTGTAAAATGATTTAAATCCGCGTATTGAAACCTCTTCTACAAAAGTAGTCATGTTGAAGAAACGTACTTGTGATATATAAATTTATATTTTTTCGCCAATCATTTTTCATGTAAGAAAAGATCTAGGCTTTTTTTGAAAAAAACTCTAGCAAAATAAAAGATTATTCTTGAAGAAGTTCATGGATTATTCTTAATTTTTCCATTTCACGCGGCCATGCAACTAACGCTCTGTCTATTTTTTTAAGATGGATTTTGTTTTGTTTTTCTAAAGTTCTCAGATGATAAGAAACTTTTGCAATATTGTTTGTGTTTGTTTCAAGTGCTAACTGCTTACATATGCCTGATGCATGAATTGGCCAAGACCTAAGAACTGCTGTAAGAATTTGGTCTTTTAGCTTAGGCTTATACATTTTTTCGTATGTCCTTTAGCTTGTCCCAAGTTTTTACCTTAATGTTCTGTGTTTGATCTGTTGAAACAGAAATATTTTCAATAAATATTTTTGAGATTGAATTTTTAGGTAATGTTTTCTTAAATGCTTCTTTGATTGCTTTCTCGAATTTCTTTGCACGAGGTTTTGAACAAAAATGAGCATTAATTGCTAATGGTGCTTCCATCATTATTTCTATGAAGCCGCCTTTTTCAATAAGAAATCTTTCATAATACTTTTCTCCAATAACATCCATTCCAATGTAGACAAGTTTTTCACCTAAGTTTTTTTCAAGAAGTTTAATGAATTTATCAAGTTCTGCTTTTGCACTTTCTTGACGAAAAATATCCTTTTTGACATTTCCAGTAAGTGAAATAGTAAATGGTACTTTTTCAGATACATCTAATACTGGCACGAAATGGTGTTTTAATTCCATTAAATATATATTGAATACAATCTATTTAAAGATATCTAGTTCTGAATAAACTCCAAAGGCAGTATACGCGGACCATGTCTTTTAACAAACTCGCCGTCTTTTTTATGTTCCCAGATCCAACCAGAATTACGAAACCCTCCCCAGGCCTCATGAGGATTAAACGACTTTCCGAAATGAGAATTAAGAAATACTACACCATGTGTCTTTTTCAAAAAAGAAATTAATTCTAAGTCGATGTTATTTCCATATACTGAACAACTTAAACCATATTTTGAATGATTAATTAAATTA
>CAYTAB010000009.1:0-19713 GCA_964435825.1 Candidatus Woesearchaeota archaeon | reverse complement strand
AGTATGACATCGCCAGCAAACACCAACTGTCTGATTAAGAGGTTCCTGACGAATAAGTAAATTCTGTCCAGCTAAATCATCAATAATCGCTTCACGCGCAGTCTTCAAATCAAGTCCTTTATACTTGCCACCTAAAGCATTCAGTTTTCCATCTTCAGTAATCACAATCTTCAGCGGAAGCTTATGTTTTCTCCACCATTCAATATCTGTGTTATCTCCGAAAGTGCAAATCATAACCATTCCAGAGCCGAATTCCATGTCAACTTTCTCGTCAGCCATTATCGGAACAATATAATCAAACAACGGAACTTTAGCGTTCTTTCCAATATATTTTTTGTATCGCTTGTCTTCTGGATGAACAAAAACACCAACGCAAGCAGGCAGGAGTTCAGGTCTAGTTGTTGCAATCTCAATCTTCTTACTACCTTCAATTTCAAAGTAAATGTAATTCAACTTAGTTTTACGGTCATTATCCTCAACATCTGCCTGAGACAGAGCAGTCTGACACGAAGGACACCAAAGAACTGGCGCCTCTGAACGATAAACTAATTTTTTCTTATACAAATCAAGAAATGAATACTGTGCAGTTTTTATGCAGTAGTCACTCGAAGTATTATATGTAATATCCCAATCATAAGAGCTTCCCCATATCGCTAAATCTCTTTCAGCTTCTTTCTCAACAGGACGGATCTCTTTTTCAACAATCTTATTAAAATCTCTCTTTTTCATAGTCTTTGATTTTATTCCGAGTTTCTTCTCAACATACCGCTCAGTTGGCTGACCATTATCATCATAACCAATTGGGAAGAATACATTAAAACCATTCATCCTCTTATACCGAGCAATAACATCAAATCCAATATAATTGAGAGCATGACCTAAATGAAGAGACCCAGAGATAGTCGGTGGTGGAGTGTCAATAGAATAAATAGGTTTTCTGGACTTTATATCAAATTTATACAACTTTTTCTTCATCCAATTATCTGCCCACTTTTTTTCAATTTCTTTGAAATCAGGTTTAGGATTAAGACTCATAATAATTACTAGTCAATATAAGTATTTAAAAAATATTCTCTTTTTAGTAGTTTTATGCCTTCTGAAAACAGCCCTACAGATGAAGACTAGATTTTTTTGAAAAAATATTAAATTCACAAGACATTAGAACACATAGAACACTTCTTACTTAGAGCAGTATATCTAAAGAAACATTCTGTTTTATTAGTTGAATTTATTTTAACAAAAACTTTTTAAGTAGTATCTTATTCCTCTAGGATATGGCCCGGTGGCTTAGCCTGGTTAGAGCGCTCGACTGATAATCGAGAGGTCCTGAGTTCGAATCTCAGCCGGGCCATTAAAACTATAAAGAAGAGTATTCTAGGATAGCATAAATTTAATAAAATGCTCTTGTAAGGAGTTATTAAGCAGATGAAGCAAATTAATAACAGAATAACTTTTATTGGCACTGGTGGAGGAAGAATTGTAAGAGCTAGTCAGCAACGTGGTTTTGGAGGCTTTGTTGTTAATCTTCAGGGGCATCAAATTCATTTTGACCCAGGTCCAGGTGCTCTTAATAGTCTTAAATTAAGTAAACTATCTCCCTCTCAAACAGATATTATTTTTGTAAGCCATGCTCATATTGACCATGCTAATGACATTAATGCAATTATTGATTCTATAACTCTTGGTGGTATAAATAAAAAAGGGACCTTAATTTCAGTTCCATCTGTTATTGAAGGCAAAGATGATGTTCCATGGCTTAGAAACTTCTACAAAAACAAGCTTGAGAAAATCTATTCAGTTAAGCCTGGAGATAAAATTCAAGTTAATGACCTTATTTTTGAGATAAAAAGAACAAAACATGATGAACCAGATTGTGTTGGAGCTGTTTTAAAACTTAAAGATTTTTCATTAGGATATACTTCAGATACTGCTTATTTTCCTGCACTTGCTGATGAGTTTAAAGGAGTTAAAGTTCTTATTTTAAATGTTTTAAGACCTGGAAAAGATGAATGGGATTCTCATTTATGTACAGAAGATGCAATTGAAATGATTGATGAAATTAAACCAGAATTAGCTGTTTTATATCACTTTGGTGCAAAAATGATTAATGCAAATCCTCTTTATGAAGCAAGACGAGTTCAAAGAGCCACAGGTGTAAGAACTGTTGCAGCTGAAGATGGTATGTTTATTGAACTTGCTGGAATGTTTGTATAATAAAAACTAAAATTTATATACCTTCACTCTTTCTATTTTATTATGCAAGATGTTAAGAAAATAGCAGAGATGCTTCAGGACAAAGAAATTACTTTACTTAAGGCTCTCTATAAAAACAACTCTTTATCTTCTTTAAAAGGATTATCTCAAATAGAGTTTGTTAGAGCAGGCATGTGGCTTGAAAACAAAGGGCTTGTTAAAACAAAAAAAACTAAAACACGATATGTTGTTTTAGATGAATTTGGAAAAAAATATCTAAAAACTGGTTTGCCTGAATTACAGCTGCTGTCATTTATTAAGAAAAAAAATATTGCAATTAATGATTTAAAAAAGCATTTTGCTTCAGATGAAGCTACTTTTATTTTAGGTTATGTAAAAAAGAAATGCTGGGTTGATATTGATAAAGGAGTACTGAAAATTAACAGCAATGGCAAAAAAATCAAAGAAACACTTGAAAGCAGATTTTTAAATAAGTTAGCTGAAAAAGGAAAACTAAAAAAGAACTTGCTTAGAGATGAAGATTTATTTGCATATACTGAATTAAGAAAAAGAAAAAAAATAATAAAAGAAATAGATGAAACAGAGATTATTTTTGAGATAACTTCTTTGGGAAAAAGTGTTTATAAAAACCTACCAAAGGATCTTGGAATTGGTGTTTTAACTTCGCAGGATTTAAAAAGCGGTATATGGAAAGGAAAAAGATTCAGAAGATATGATGTTAGTGCTGGTGTTCCTAGAATTGTTCCTGGAATGAAGCAGAGATATCTTGCTTTTTTAGATGAACTTAAAAATGAGCTTGTTGCAATGGGTTTTATGGAGATGCAAGGACCTGTTGTTGAAAGCACTTTTTTTAATAATGATGCTCTATTTATGCCGCAAGACCATCCTGCAAGAGCAACTCATGATATATATTCAATAGATGGGAGTGCAAATCTTTCAGAATATACTAATATATTAAAGCAGGTGATTAATACACATGAAAATGGTGGTAAAACAGGTTCAAAGGGCTGGGGTGGAAAATTCTCAGAACAAGTAACAAAAAAACTTGTTCTTCGAAGCCAGACAACTGCAGTTTCAGCAAGAACCCTTGCTAGCAAAGAACTAAAAATTCCTGGAAAATATTTTTGCATTGGACGTTGTTACAGACCAGATGTTATTGATGCTACACACTTAACTGAATTTAATCAACTTGAAGGAATAATTATAGGCAAAGACCTGAATTTCAGTCATCTTTTGGGAATGCTTGCAAAGTTTGCATCTAAAATGGCAGGAGTTCCAATGGATAAAATAATGTTTCTACCAGGATATTTTCCATTCACAGAACCAAGTGTTGAATGTTTTATATATTCAGATGAGCTAAAAAAATGGATTGAAGTTATGCCTGCAGGAATACTGCGTCCAGAAGTTACTGAACCTCTGGGAGTTAAAGAAAGTGTGTTAGCTTGGGGATTTGGAGCTGAAAGAATCTTTATGATTAAAGAAAAAATCGGAGATATAAGGACCTTGTTTAGTCAGGATTTAGACTGGCTTAGAGGGAAAAAATAAGGAGATTAAAATGCCTGTAATTGATTTAAGCTTAAAAGACATTGAAAAACTAACTAAAATAAAATTACCTAAGGAAGAGAAAGAGCTTAATAACATTTTTCAGTATGTTGGTGGAGAAGTAGATGAGCTTAATGGAGATGAACTTAAATTAGAAATCAAATGCAGAAACAGGCCTGATTTATGGTATGCTGAAGGCATAGCAAAGGACTTAAAAGGTGCTTTTGGAAAAGAAAAAGGACTTTTAGAACTAAAAGCAACAAAATCAAATTATGAAGTTGTTGTTGATAAAAATATTAAGACAGTAAGACCTTTTATTGCTTGTGCAGTAATCAAAAACTGCAATCTATCAGATTCAATTATAAAACAAATAATGCAGCAACAGGATAAAATTGATGGAACATATGGAAGAAAAAGGAAAAAAACTTCTATTGGAATTTATGATTTTGACTTGCTTAGATTTCCATTATACTATAAGTTAATTAATCCAGATTCAGTTAAATTTGTTCCACTTGATACAGACAGGTATATGACTCCAAAACAAGCTCTGACTCAACATCCAAAAGGAAGAGAATATGCACATTTGCTTAAGGGCTTAAAACAATATCCAATTTTCATAGATTCTGCAGAACAGGTACTTTCATTTCCACCAATTATTAATTCAAATACTCTTGGAAAGATAAAAGAATCTACAAAAAATATTTTAATTGAAGTTACAGGAACAGATTATGACGCTGTTCAGAATGTTCTTGTAATGATGGCTATTAGTTTTATTGAAAGAGGTGGAAAGGCATATAAAGTTGAAATCCACTATCCAAAAGAAATCCACAAAAAAGATGTAACTCCGCATTTTGAAATTAAAGAGAAACGAAAGCTTAAAGTTGATTTTGTTAATTTGCGGTTAGGAACAGATTTTTCTGCAAATCAAATTTCTAGCTTATTAAAAAAAGCAAGATACAATGCAAAAGTAATTTCCTCCAACATCGTTGAAGTTGAAATTCCAAGTTACAGAACAGATATTCTGCATGATGTGGATTTAATTGAAGATATTGCAATAATGTATGGTTATAATAATTTTTCTCTTTCAGAGCTTGAATTACCTTCTGAAGGTTGCTTGTTGAAAATTACGCAAAAGAGCGATAAAATCAGAGAATTTTTAATTGGCTTTAATGCACAGGAAGTATTAAACTTTACACTAACTTCTCTAGAGGCGCTGAAAAATTCAGAAATGAAAGATGACTTAATTAAAATTGAAAACCCAATTAATCTTAATTACAGCATGTTGCGTAAGTCATTAATTCCTGGAATATTAGAATTTTTATCAAAAAACACAAAAAAAGAATTTCCTCAAGTAATTTTTGAAGTTGGGGATTGTGTTGAAAAAAACCAGAAACAAAACAATATTAAAGAAGTGAAAAAAGTTTGCTATGCTATTGCAAAAGATAAAGTTACTTTCACTGAAATAAAACAGGTTCTTGAAAGCCTTTCTGAATATCTAAATATAAAAATAGAATATAAACCAAAAGAGCATAAAACATTTATTTCTGGACGATGCGGAAAACTGATTATTAATGGCAATGAAAAAGGAATAATTGGAGAAATACATCCACAAGTTCTAAGAAACTGGGGCTTGGAATCACCTGTTGCTCTTTTTGAACTTGAAATTGGAAAAAGTTATTAAAAATAAAAAAAATTAATATTCTTCAGTTAGTCTATAGAAATATTCTTTTGGGTGACTGCAACTAGGACATTCTTTTGGTGGCTCAGTTCCCTCATGAATATAACCGCATTTTAAACAAGCCCAGTATATTTTCTGTTTTTTCTTAAATACTGTTTTTGCTTTTACCTGTTTTAGAAGTTTTGCATATCTGTCTTCATGATGTTTTTCTGCTTTAGCAATAGCAAGTAATCTTGCTGCTATTTTTGGAAAACCTTCTGCTGCAGCAGTTTTTGCAAAATCTGGGTACATTATTGTTGTTTCATAATTTTCTCCTTCAAGTGCAGATTTAAGATTTGCTGCAGTATCTCCCATTCGAACATCAACATCCATTACATCAAGAGAAACAGCTTTCATATTCTGTTTTAAATCATTTACTAGCATTCTATAAAGCCATTTAGCATGCTCTCTTTCCTGCTCAGCTGTTTCTAAAAAGATTTTTCCAATTTGATGAAATCCTTCTTTTTCAGCAATTTTAGCATATATTGTATATCGATTTCTAGCCATTGACTCTCCAATAAATGCAGTCATTAAATTTTTAATTGTTTGTTCACCTTTCATAAAAATAACTAGAAAAATTCTTATTTAAACTTTTTTAAGTATTGAAAGTTTAACTAATCAATACTCTAAAGTCAATAACATAATGCTCTTTTTTTGGTGCATATGCCTTAATTTTTTTTGCATTTAAAATCTCAACTAGTAATTCACTTTCTCTTGCTTGTTTTTTTATTTGGGAAATAAGATTTAGTCCTTTATTTGAAGAAATACCATGATAATGTATTATTGTTCCTTTTTTTGAGCATGAAAAAGCAGTTTTTAGAAAAGGCTCTGCATCTGGAAGATAACCTAAAAGTATTCTATCAAACTTTTTTGAAAATGAAAGTGGCAAAATTTTTGAATCTCCAAGAAACACCTTTACTTTTTCTTCAACTTTGTTTAGCTTAATGTTTTCTTTAAGCAGTTTTATTGATTCAGGATTTAAATCTATTGCATAAACTTTTTTGCAGTTAGTTAGTTTAGCAATTGGTATTGTAAAATAACCAATTCCTGCAAACATATCAAGTATTACTTCATTTTTTTTAATTTGTTTTACAATTCTGCGTTTCTCTTCTTGGTTTCCTTTTGAAAACATTACTTCTGAAATATTTATTTTATATTTACAATGATTTTCATTTACAATTGTTATTGTTGATCTTTTTCCTGCAAGATGCCTGATTTTTGGTTGGCGCAATTTTCCATAAATTGATTCTTGCAAATAAACTGAAGACACAGACTTAAACAAATCAAGAATTGTCATTCCAATTTCTTTTTCATACTTTCTGACTTCAGGTTTGAGCTTCACTAAAATGATGTCACCTATCTGCTGATAGCTTGCAGGTAGCAGGTCCTCCTTAATTGAAAGACTAAGCTTTGTTTTAAGCAAATCTTTAAATTTCATTTTAGATAATAAGTGAAAAAATAAATAAAGCATAAATTAGCAAAAGTGCACCACCTATTTTATGGTCAAATACTTTAAAATGCTGTATATAAATAAATGCAGATGCTGTAGAAAGCACTGCAATAATTAAAGGTAGAATAAAGCTACTTAAAGCAATTTTAATTGGAAAGATAACTGCTGTAATTCCAACAATTAAAAGAATATTTGTAATATTGCTTCCAATTATATTTCCAACTGCAATTTCATTTTTTCCCTTTAGCGATGCTGTAATCGAAGATGCAAGTTCTGGAACAGATGTTCCAAAAGCAATCACAAGCAATCCAATAACTGCAGGAGAAATTCCAAATATAGTTGAAAGGTCTATTGCATATTCAACAAGAAACTTAGATGAAATAACAATTCCAGTTATTCCAAAAGCAATAAAAAGCAAAGTTAGAAGTGCTACTGGATTGAATTTAATTTTCTTATATGTTCGCTTTGATTCAACAGAATAATTCCAAATATTAAATGAAACATAGAGAAGAATAAAAAGAAGTCCTTCAATTCGCGAGATTAAACCATTTAATGAGAAGAAGATTAATAAAAACAGCGGAATGATTGAAAAAAATATTGATTTGATTTCTGTTGAAGTAACAATATATTTTTTTCTAGTTAATAAAAATATAAATCCTAAAATAAAACACAGATTAGAAATGTTGCTTCCAATAATAATACCAAAAGCAAGGTTTCCTACTTTACTTACCTGCGCTGCAATTGAACTTGCAAGTTCAGGTAATGAAGTTCCTAATGCAAGAATAATAGATGCTACAACAAAGGTTGATAAATTTAATT
Organism: Candidatus Woesearchaeota archaeon; assembly: GCA_964435825.1. Lineage (GTDB taxonomy): Archaea > Nanobdellota > Nanobdellia > UBA10117 > JABICX01 > JAFCGM01. The sequence goes on along the minus strand of CAYTAB010000009.1, from coordinate 11,971 downwards.
CATCTGAAAATTTTGATAAATATCTAACAGTAAACTCTGATGATAAAATTAAAATAACAAATGAAAGAAGAAACAACATTATTAAAAGCACTACATCCATAAAGAGCAATAGATTTACTTAAATAAAAATGTGCCTATATTTTTTCTAGAATTTTTCTTATTTTATCCTGACCAACTGCAAGAATAAATGGCGCTAGTCGTGGTCCGCGTTCTTTATTTACAATTGCTTTATAACATGCTTTAAAAAATTGCGCAGGAGTTAACTTATTTTTTTTGCAAATTTCATAAAACTCTTCAAATAATTGTTTTTCAGTTACTTTTTTATTAAGAACCTCTGCAAGAGCTCTAAGTGCCTGTTTATCTTCTTTGCTTAAGTTTTTAGTTATTGGTTCTTTTTGAATAACAAACTTATGTTTTTCATCTGCATATTTTTTTAACCAGTTTGAAACGCAAGCCATTATTTGTTCAAGTCTTTTTGTGTTTTTGATTTTCATAAATTTTGCATATCTTTCTGCTGCAATTTTAGGTGTTTGGAAAATATTGTTATATTCAATGCAGGTTTTTATTGCTGGCTGAACAGGCATGTTTTTTTCTGGAGAAGTGCACATTTCATAAACACGTGTCCAGTGCTGTTGGTCCCTTTTACTTACTTTTTCTTTTTTATAATAAACTCTTTCAGCAAAATAAAAATCCTCATAAACTTTAAGATAATCATCATCAAGCGGCAAAGCAAATTCTTTGTTTGGTTTTGTTCCAGCATATAAAAATTTAACAAGTTCTTTTGGATAAATTTGCATTAAATCTGAAGGAGATATTACATTTCCTAGAGAACTTGACATTTTAACACCTTGTCCTTTTAATTTAATTTGATTATATGCAATAAATTCTGGAGAATCAAATGGCCAAATATCTTTAATCATTTCTTTTCCAGTATCAAAAGTTCCGCCTGGTGAAAAATGGTCTTTTCCCCATGGCTCAAAAACAGCATCATAAAATTTCCATTTCATAGGAGTCTCAACTCTCCAAAGAAGTTTAACGTAGCCTTTTTTAGAAAAATCAAGTTTATGTTCTTGGTTATCACAACTGCAGGAATAAGTTAGAGAATAGTCTCCATCATAACTTATAATTTTAGTGTTGTCTTTTTTGCATTTCTCACAATAAACCTTTGCAGGCCACCAGTTTTTTTCAAGAGGAGTTTCTCGATATTTATCTAAAATTTCTTTGATTTTATTTTTATTTTTTAATGCTTTTTTTATTTCATCCCTATATATGCAGGAGAGATATTTTTCTGATTCTGAAATATATGTTGGTTTAATATCCAAATCACTAAGTTCTTTTTTAAATGGTTCTGTAAAATGTTCTGCATAAGAATTATGACATTTCCATGGGTCAGGAACCCAACATAATGGCATTCCAATATACTGCTCCCATTGTTTTGGAACATTTTTCGGAACTTTTCTAAATCTGTCAAAATCATCAAAATAGCAGTAAAATATTGTTTTCTTTTTTGCTGAGTTAAGTGCCTTATTTACAAAAAATACAGTTATTGGCTCTCGCAATTTACCTGCATGTATTATGCCGCTAGCTGATAGTCCTGCACGTAAAGCATATTTTTGTTTATTTGGATACTTTTCAATAATACGTTTTGCAACCTGATCTGCCCAATATTTACTTTCCATTTTTAGATACTTTCATGTAATAATCTAAATATAAATATTTTGCCATGACCTTTTCTTAAAAAGAAAAACACTTTAATTCACCGAAGCTAATATTCCCGCGTTGTTGCCATTATTCTTAAAGGCTTTCTTTTTACAGGTACTGGCGTATGATAAAACATTGATTCTTCAATAATTCTGTCTAAATCCCAGTTTGGATTTACAGGAATGCAATAATATCCTGAACCTTGATGAACAGTATAGGGTAGTCTCGCAAGTTGTTTATAATGTGGTTTAACTAACCTTACTTTATTATCTGAATCAGTAGCTAGAGTTTCTTCTAAAAAATGCAGACCAGAATAATCTAGTGTCGGAAATCTAGTGCAGACATTGAGGAAGCAACTAGAATTATACCACATTCCTTTTGTTCCAGTTGTTACCTCCTTAAATAAATTTATTTCATCTAATTTTTCTTCATAATCCTCTCCATGATATTTAATTAATTCATCTTTTGTATAGGGAATCTTTTTTTTATGTATGTTTGTTGTATTTCTTACAAGTTTGTTTCTAAACTCCAAAGTTATTGGAAAATCAAAATCAACATAAACATGAAATCCCCTGCTACCTGTAAAATAAATTCTTGGTTTTTTTCCTTTCATATCATAAAGTTTTAGAACATCCTGATATGCATCTTCTAATTCTCCACCAGACTTGTGGTCACAATCAAAATCATACCAATTATGCTTAATAATTGGTGTGCTTGAGTGGATAATTGTTTTTTTCCTTTTACCAATGCTCTTATAACCAAATGATTTATAGTCATAAACAGAAATTGCAATTCCCTTACCCCGAACTACACCTACATTGTAAATTAATTTCATTAAACTATCTAAGCTTCTGACAACTGTACGAAATGGAAATTTTGTTTTGTCTCTGTCAATAAATGCTACTTCCCTTAACATGTACTGTTCTGTTTGAAGAAAACTTTTGAGATACTCTTGCCAGTAATCCCAATCCGCAGACATCATTTCTGCAAATTCATTATATCTCTGTTTTAATTCTTCATCATTCAGCTTTTCTAAAACAGTCATACATTATCTCAGAAAAAATAACTTATATTCATTACTATGCTTTAAAATAATAGTTAGAATAAACAAATTATTGAACCATAAGATGTTTTATGAATCTTTTTGGAAAATTGCGGGCCGTACGGGATTTGAACCCGCGACACCTGGCTTAAAAGGCCAGTGCTCTAACCAGGCTGAGCTAACGGCCCATTTTCTCTTAAAGTCAATGTATTTTTAAACGTTTTGGAAAAAATAAAATATCTATAAATTAATAACTATGATTTAGTTATAAATCATTTTTATATATGATTAAAGTTTAAAGAGGAAGGGAAATTTTGAACCTTAAAGTTTTAAAAAATCTTGAATTGTGTTTTGAAAATTTATTTGATGAACCTTTATCAAAAAAAGAAATAAAAATACAGGAACTTGTAAATAGAGGTCTACTTACTATAAATCAAGACGATGCTTATGCAATATTTAAACAAGGTGGACTAGACACAAGATGTATGATTGAATTCAATGGAAAAGAATACTTTCTTAAAACTCCAGAAATTGATAAAAAAACTCTAAGAATAATTGCAGATATTGGAGAAAATGAGCAGTTTAATATTGTTTATGTTGGAACTTATGCAAAAACATAGTTTTTATTTATTTACGTTTTCCAGAAACTTTTGTTTGCCAAGAATGCTTTTTTAATTTAGCTGATTCACCAAATCCACAGGAAGAACATTTTTTCTTTTGCAGATGATATGTTCTTTTTCCACATCTTCTGCAAAGTATATGTGTTTTTTTTCCAGATTGTTTTCCCTTAGATGGTGTTCCTTTCATTTTATTTTTAAGCTTCTTATTCTGGACTGATTAATAAAACCATATCTCCGCGTATTAGAACTCTGCCAAGCTTTCGCATGACTTTTCCATCTTCTAATTCTTCTGCTTCATCAAGAACTGTATTAAGATGCATATCAAATGCTTTAAGCACACCTACAAGTTCTTTTTTGTTTTTAAGTTCAACAATAACTCTCTTATTTCTTGCCTGATTTAATGCGTCTAAAGGTCTTTCCATTGTGATTACCTACATTACAGAATATATAACCTATTTATAAAGCTTTTGTATCTTAAAAAATACTATTTTATTTCTTAAAACAAAGGCTTATCCTGCTCATTTAATGTATAAACAATCTTAGTTAATTTCAAAAAAGTTCCTTTCTCAATCTCAAAAATAAATTGATATTGTTTTGATTTTGAGAAAAATGCACAGGTTTCAACACATTCCATATCAAAACTTTGAAGCTCTGGTCTGTTTTCATCATCTGGAATTGAAGAAAAAACATCAAAGGAAAGCTCTGTTTTTTCAGGAGAACCTGAAACTAAACCTGTAACACCATTTTGAGTTTCAATTTGTTTTTTTTCTGAACTAGATTCTGGACTAAATTCTTTATAACTAAAATCTTCTCCTTTTATTTGCTTAAAGACAAAAGGAAGCTCTTGACTTTGATTAAGTTCAGATTCACTGCTTCCGGTTGTTTGAGGTGTTGCTGATTTTCCTGTCATAAAACCTGTTATTCTGTTAAAACTTTTTACTTTTTGATTTGAATAAACTAAATAAGTATCTCCTAAATCATCTTTTACATATATCTTAACAACACCTGTTCCATAAATTTTTCCAGAAACTCTTAATGAACTTAATCTTGAGTATTTATCATCTTTAAATACAGGTTCAAGAATATAACCTGTATCTGGTTCAATTACAGTATCAATCTTTTGAACAAAGGTATTTGCTGAAACAAAACCAGTCATTGGAAACTGGCCTTTAAATAAAAAAGAAAAACTAAGAATTACAACTACTGCAATTCCTGTGATAATTAGCTTTTTTCTCATAATAATTTTTATTGGTTATTGTATTTAATTATTTCTTTAATTTACTCTAAACTTAAAAGAGTAAACTTTAAAAACCCCTTTAATCATGGATAAAATACAATGTCATTCTGGCAAGGAAGATCAAAAAGAAAGGCAAGTGGAGGAAAATATTCTTCTGTTAAAAAAAAGAAATCTCGCGTTATTGGTAGAGACCCTCTTTATGCTCGACTTGGAAACAAGCTGAAAAAAGTTGTTCTTCGGACTCGTGGAGGAAACCATATAAACTCTTTAAGAGAAATTGACTTTGCCAATGTTTCTGATGGTAAAAAAACAAAGAAAGTTAAGATTAAGAGACTTGTTGAAAATCCAGCAAGCAGACATTTTGTAAGACAAAACATTATTACAAGAGGCGCGATTATTGACACAGACGCAGGTATGGCAAAGGTTACCTCCCGTCCAACTAGAGATGGAACAGTAAATGCAATTTTATTAAAAACTAAGTAATTGATTAACTAAAAAGTTTTAAATTAATTAATTGAGGAGATTATATGACATATCGAACTCTTAAAGATATAGAAAAGCAAAAGAGCAAAATTCTTGAGAAAATTCTTGAACAAGAAGGGATTTTCAGATTCAGAACAGACATTCTTGGCCAGAAAGTAGAAGAGATTCCAACAGACCTTTCAGCACGCATTATGAATCCAAATCAATATTTTTCACTATTAGGAATTGATATTTCTTATAAAAAACCTGGTTTTGCCAAGGAACTGCGAACACCAATATTTGAAACCTTTCCTCTTAAAACAGACAACTCTGTTAAATTCTTTAATGAAAAGCTATCTACATCAAATGGCTCAAAATATTATTTTATAAAAAATGAATCAGAAACCACCTTATTTTTAGTTAAAACATCTGGAAGTTCAATGTGGCCTTTTTCAGCAATATATGATGCAATCGGAGTGTTTTATGGTTCAGAATATCCAATAAAAACACTTGAATCTGCTCAAGAAGAACTTTTAGAATATCTTAAAAAAAATCTACCATAAATTTGTGAACATAATTTTTTCTCAATTAAATTTTATAAAATTATTTATTTCAATACTCTTAACACGATTTTTTAATAAAACTAGTTTTATTACACGATAGTATCTTTTTTTAAGATTGCTTCATGTATAATGTTTTTTTGATTATTTTTAAAATGAAAAATAGAAACATTTATAAATAAAAGCTTCCAATTATTTTATAAACATTTCGGTAGGATTTAGTATAAAAATGAAATCTAAACAAAATGATGCTATTCAATCTGAAAAACATGAAAATGCTCTTAAAAACAAAAAAGCAAAAACAAGTAAAAAAACTGAGACTCAATTTATTCGAAGATGTCCTGAATGTCAGAGCATTAATTTAACTGTTGATGATAAAAGAGGAGAGATTATCTGTAAATCTTGCGGATTAGTTATTGAAGAAAATACAGTTGATCCTGGTCAAGAATGGAGAGAATTTGGCTCTGATGACCAAGGCAAAAGACGAGCAGGAGCTCCAACAAGCTTTTCAAAATATGATATGGGAACTGGAACTGAAGTTGGTTCTGTATCTGAAATTTATAATCTTAGCTCAACTGAAAGACGCAAATTTATTAGATTAAGAAAATGGCATAATAGAAGTTCTACTTCAATTGAACGAAACCTAAAATATGCATTAGTTGAGCTTCGCAGAGTTTCATCTCTTTTAAATATCCCTCCAAGCATTGAAGAAGAAGCTGCAAGAATTTATAGACTTGCAGTAACAAAAGGTCTTGTAAGGGGAAGATCAATGGAAAGTGTTATTGTTGGTGCAATTTACATTGCTGCAAGATTATTTAATCTTCCAAGATCTTTAAATGAAGTTACTACAAAAACAAATACAAATAAAAGAGATGTTGGCAAAACATATAGATTCATTGCCAGAGAATTAAATATTAAATTACTTCCGTCAGGACCAATAGATTATATTCCAAAATTCGCTAATAAACTAGGATTTAGTGCAGAAACTCAAACTCAGGCAGTTGAAATTTTAAAAATTGCTCAGGAATCAGAACTTACATCTGGACGAGGTCCTACTGGATTAGCTGCAGCAGCTCTTTATGTTGCTTCTCTTGTTACTGGTGAAAAAAGAACTCAGCGAGAAATTGCTGATGTTGTTGGAGTAACTGAAGTTACAATCAGGAACAGATATAAAGAAATGATTGAAAGACTTGACTTAGATGCAATTATTGCAAAAGCTAAAAAAGAGAGAGAACAAAAAAAGAAAGTTGTTGCTTAAGTTACTTTAGGGAGGTGCGGTATGATACTAAAACAATTAGGAGTTTCAATCTCAGATATTAAAGAACTAGTTTCTATGTTTGATTTAGGACATCCTATTGGATTAATGGGAGCTGTCTCAAGGATTAAGAATGCATATAATATCTCAGAAAAAGATGCAATTTCTCTTTTAGATAAGGTTCTAACTGAAATACAATCAGCAGCATAGAACTTTTATTAATTTTTTATATTTTATTTCTGTTCTAAATCCAGTTAAAGAAAAGTGTGTTCTTGATGCTTTTGCTTGTATTTTATTAATCTTTGAAAGCAAATCATTCATTTTAGGGATAACAATCTTATGTTTTTTGGCAAGCTGATGTGTATCATAATATGTTTGAGCATTAAGGGCAGATTCATCAGCAATTTGTGAAATTAAATTAAGAGTTTTTTTTGAAAATAATTCCTGATTTGAAAATGCAAATTTCTTCATTTTTAAGACAAGATTTTTATCCCAGAGCTGCCCTAACCAAAGAACACCTGCATAATCCCAGTTTTTTGGTTTAGAAGAAAGATCAAAATGTATCTTTCTCTCACAGGTTTTCCAGTTATAAAAAATATATCCCTGCTCTCTTATAATCTTATCAGCTTTTTTTGCTCCAACATCTTTTTTAAAATAAACCCGAACATAATGATTTGAAGAATGGGAAAAAACAGGAGTTAATGCTATATCATATTGTGATGCGACTTCCTGAACTTTTTTTATTAAAATTCTTATTGCAGTTTCATGCATAAACTCATTTCTCAATGGCTTTGCCTGATATTTTCTCCTACATGCATATTCATAAGTTCCACATAGTGCAGAAGTGTCTGTTGCTGTAACTGCAAGATAAGCATGTGGTGAAAGTCTCTTTATAGCAGCATCTAGAAATGGAACAGGTGTTCCAAACGGGTCAATATCTATGAAATCATAAGAATTAAGTTCTGTAAGCAGAACATGTGCCTCTTTATTCTCTATCTTAATTTTAAGTTTGTTTGATTTTGCATTTCTTTTAATGGTTTTCACAGCTTTTTGATTAAAATCATTAGCTGTAACCTCTACATTTGGTGTCTCTGCTTTGATTCTTAAAGCGCGAATTCCTGATGCTGATAAGAGATCAAGACATCTTAATGGTTTTTTTGTTTTTCTTTCTATTGAATTTAAAAAAATAATTGAAATATCTCTATTTAAACGCATTACTGGATTGTAGAATACTGGAACCTTTGAATCTAGTTTGTTTCTTGAATCTATTGGATACTTTATTTTTACTCTTCCTTCTACGATAGTTGATATCATGGATTATATAATAGACCATATCATTTAAAAACTAATAGGTTCTATGTATATTATGTATAAAAATGGACTTCGAAGAACAATTAACTGTAATACGGATAAGAAAGAGATATTCAGCACCATTTCTTAAATATAAGTATATATATTTAAAGAAAGAAGATCTGAAGTCCAAGAAAGCATTTATTAACAAGATGTCTAATATTGTCAAAACCTGGCCTGATTCAGAATATCAATTAAAATTAAGCTCAGGTAAAGTTTTTATTAAATTTTTAGTGCGTGATGGAATTATTACTGATGTTTTTACAAAATCAAATATTACTGGAAAAAATTATCCTGTTGCAGAGATTATGAAAAAATAATTAAAGAAGTCTTTCTAAAGCTTTGTTTAATTCCTGAACATCCTTATTCTTTTTTATATGTTGCTTTGGGGTTTCAGGTAGTTCTGAAACTTGAAAAGAGAGTGATGCTTCTTTGTTAGACTCTTCTGTATTTGAAGATAATGCTGATTCTAAGTTATCCTGTTTTTCTTCCTCTTTTTCTGCTACTGAAGTGATTTTGTATGCCTGAGTTATCTGCATTCCAATATTATATTTTGAGTTATCTTCTTCAGAATCTCCTTTTATATTAGAAAAATATGACTGAGAGATATCTGTGTTCATTGCAGCTTCTTCTGCTACATCTTCAACATTTTTAAAATTAACATATTGCTGAATTGGATTAGAAGGAGATTGAACATAGTTATTTGAAGTAAATCCTGTGCTAAATGAAGTGTTTTCAGACTTTTTTCCCAAGCTAATATATTGGTCCATTTTAGCTTCCAACCACTAAAATATTATAATGTTTTAGTTTAAAAGCATTTCTATATTCTTCACTAAACAATAGTTACACATTCAAATGCTTTAAAATTAGTGATTTTAAATAAACTTAAAATTAAACAATATCAATTGAAGTTCCCAAAGCTTGACCTGGAAGTCCTTTTTCATCAAATCTTGCTAAAACTGCGCCAGAATTTCCATGAGGTTTTGTGATTATTCCCTCAATCTTCTTTCCAGAAGGTGATGTCCAAACTACTTTTTTTCCTACAAGCTTTTCAGCAGATTCTTTTGTTTCTGAGTTTTCTGGTTGAAGAATCATTCTTTTATTATCCTGAGTATGATGACTTCCTCTATAATTCATAATCACAGCTTTCATAATAGATTATTAATTAAATAATGGGTTTAAAAAGCTTTCTTTATTTTTCAATAACTAAACACCAATTACTATTTGTATATCTTCTGAAAGTATTTTTTTCAGAGAATCAATTGTATGATGGGTTATTGTTGTTGGTTTTCCAGAAAAGGTTGTTACTGCTTTGTCCATCTCTGCAAGAGTTGAGAGTTTTTCATTAGTTAATTCACCTTTTTTTGTAATTGAATATTTTGCAATCTTTGCTCTTCCTCGCAAATCAGATGAAGCAATATATGCACAATCTCCAAGAAGCCACATTGAAGCATTGTTTTTGCCTTTGTTAAACTCCAAATTTACTTTATATTTCTCGATTTTTAAACCTTTTTCTGCGCGGATTATATCAAAAATATCCTTAATTAATTGACTTTGCTCAAACTCCAAAGAAGCTATTTCCTGTCTTGTTGCTTTTTTTGTTTTATTTAGGCGCTCAATTTTTTTCAGCACATCAAGATATCTTTTTGGAGCTAGATTTTTTTCAACAATATTTTTCTTAAAATTAAGCACTAATTCTTTTTTTGATGTTGATGAAATCCCTAATAAAGACAGTGCTGCAAATGAATCCTCCATTGTTTTTTCATAAAGATTAGTTATTAATTCTGAAATCTTATCTTTTTCAAGTTCTTCAAACAGCCTATCGATTCTTTTTAAGTATTTTTCAGATAAGTCAATCATTTCTTGAATGGTTTTTCCAGAGATATCCTTTATTTTTCCATGTTCAATATCTTTTCTTAATCTGAAAATCTGCTCCCAGATATCAATATATTCAGCTTCAATAAGACCTTTGTTAAATAAATGCTCGCGTAATTGATTAGAAAGTTCTTTTGGTACACCTGGCGGTATTCCAAGCATCATTAATGCTCCTTGCGTTGGTGTAACTGTTGCCCAAAAAAAATCTTCAACTGCAATTTCCTTTAATTTATTTTTTGTTCTTTCTATAATCTGTTTACCAGATTTTATATATTGGTCAATTGCTTCAGGCGAAGGTGTAATCTTACCTTTTTTCAAAAGCAACTTCCATGGAGCAAACATACCTCTATCATAAAGAGGAATTCCATCTCTAAGAAAAGTAAATATAACTGGATGTGCATTTTTAATTGAATTCCACATATCTGTAAGAATATAAACCTGCACATTAAGCTTGTTTTTAACTCCGGTAATTGCTTCTGCTTCATGAGCATATTGATATGCTGTTGCTAAAAGCCGATTTCGTAATTCATTTGAAGTCATACGTGTAACATCAGTATCATCAATTACAACATAAGTATCAATATCAGATTCTGGAGTAATATCTCCTCGAACCATTGAACCTGCAAAAACATATGATACAACATATTTCTCAAATTTTTGTATCATTTTCATTTTATGAATTTCAATAAGTTTTAATGCTGAAATAAAACCAGTTTCATATAACGGAAGCCCCATTGAAACTAAATTTAAAATTTCATACTTTGATTTCAGGCACATGTCCCAGAGTTCATCAAGTAATAAAAGATTAACATGATAATCTTTAAGATGCTTTTTTGCAAGTTTCTGAATGTCTTTATCAATTTCAATTTTTTCTTTTAGTTTTTCAAGAATATCTTTTTTTGATTTTATTTCAAGTAAAATAAGAAGCTCAGCTTTTAATTCTTTTCTTGTTCGAGAAGCAGGGTCCATGCTTTGCGAAGGAATTGCTATAATACCTTTAATCTTTGTTTTATATTTTTTCAGAACTTCATCTCTAAATTTTTCTGATAATTTGTTTAGTTGCTCAAGTTCATTTCTTATTTTTTCAGCAGCTTCTTTCTTTTTTGATTCAATAATTGAAAGTCTGCTCTCAACTTGTTTTTTTATATTCTCAATTTTCTTTTCTTGCTGGCTTTTTTTATTTTTCATCTTAGAACTTGCAACTCCTATATATTTAAGTATATATTTAATTTAATAAGCTTTCTTTTTTAAGGGTTACTATTTTATAATAGTTAACCTTCCAAACAATGAGTTTGAGTTTTAATTTTAATAAAAAAATGTATCTAAATATATAACTACTTAATAATAGTATAAAACCAAAACATTTATAAATAACTTTTGCAATTATATACTAAAGTATATATTAGAGGTGCAAAATGGCAAATATGATTCCACAAGATAAATATGTCTTAAATAAGAAAAAGCTTTTTGATAATTCAATTGAAACATATACACCTATTTCTGAAAATAACTTCTTAGAAGCTTTGTGGGGTATTACAAGACCTGCAGGAGATGTTGATGCAGATATTGGAGACAATATGTATACTACAGATGATAAAATGATTGATTTCCTTAATCCAGAATTAAAAAGAATGGTTAAATCATTTAATGAAGCAATAAACTTGTACAATGATACTGCTAAAGAAAATATTTACAGACGACAAGCATTAAGAAGAAGAATTGTCGAAGCAGGTACTAACTTTATAGAATTAGAAAGCTTATTAGCTCAAATTTCTTAAAGTTCTCTAGGAATTTTTTCTTTTTTTAAATTTGTCAAGAAAACATTCATTAAAAGAAACTAGGAATTTTTTCTTTTTTTAAATTTGTCAA
>CAYTAB010000008.1:0-20273 GCA_964435825.1 Candidatus Woesearchaeota archaeon | reverse complement strand
GTTCGAAGACCTTTCTTACAAGAAAGGGATTCGCGCCAGCGGCAGGATTCGAACCTGCACGTCCTTTCGGACACCAGCTCTCAAGGCTGGCGCAATACCAGGTTATGCGACACTGGCGCATCAATAGAAAATGATGATAAAATTAGTTTAAAAGGATTACTATTTAATTATTCAACAGTTCCTGGTTTTGGAAGGAGAATTGGGATTCCGTCTTTCACTTTGTACTTGTGTTTCTTTGAGCATGAAAGAGTGTTTTCCTTTTTATTGTATTTTAATGGAAGTTTATCAATAGGGCATGCTAAAAGTTCAACAATTTCTTTTGTTAATTTTTTTTCTGCCATTATTTCCTTAGAAGATATTTCTATTCCAAAATTTAAACCTTTCTACTGCAAAGAACACGATATCCACTGCCGCGATCAATAGTCTCAACATTACCAAAGACTTCGTTCATATGAGTTTCATAGCTTCTTGCTCCAAGTTTTGTTTTGCAAACAAGATAGAATTTCCCGTTTTTGTTTAGATGTTCTTTAGATTGCTCAATCCATGAAAAAATAAATTGTTTTCCTGCATGATTTGGCGGATTTGTTGCAATTATATCAAATTTGTTGTTTTTTAATGAAGAATAACTATCTGATTTAAGAACATCGCATTTTAATCTATTGATTTTGCAATTCTTTTTTGCAACTTTAATTGCACGCTCATTAATATCCACCATTGTTACATTCGGTACTGAAATTCTGGCATATATACCTAAGAAACCATATCCGCATCCAAGGTCAAGAAAAGATTTGCAATTTGAAAAATCAATTGCTTCAGCTAATAATTGTGTTCCTCTATCAAGTTTTCTATATGAAAAAACACCTGTGCAGGTTATAAACTTAAAATCCAGTCCCTTTATATTAATAATAATCTCTTTTTCAATATATTCTGAAATTGGTTTTTCTGCAAAATATTGTTGTGTCATTTGATAAATACCTTGTTTGTTTTAATAGCCAACCCATGATTTGATTTCCGCATTTGTTCAGAATCCATCTCTGCTGTTCCAGTTGCTAAAACTTCATTATCTTCAGAAACAATAGCTACTTGCTCATTCTTTTCAATTCCAGATTCAAGAGCTAAAATTCCTGGTGCAAATACTGGTGAGCCGTTCTTTAATCTAAAAATCAAATCATTATCGACCCAGACTTTGGGAAGATGTGCTAATGCTTGTTCTTTTGTAATAAATACTTTTTTTAATTCAGATTCGTTTTTTGTTTTTAGATAGTCTTGATATACTGAAATTAACTTATAAAAATCAATTGAATCCTCAAGTTTCAAAGATGCAACTTGAGTTCTTTTAAGACGAATCATATGGGCGCCCACACCAATTTTTTTTCCAATATCCACGCACAAGGTTCGTATATATGTTCCTGCTTCACATCCAACTTTGAAATCAAGATATCTGCCTTTAAGTTTAAGAACCTCAATAAAATAAATCTCTCTTGTTCGCCATTGACGTTTTATTGCTGAATGTTTTGGAGGAAATTGTCTGATTTTACCAATAAAAGATTTGAGAACTTTCTTTACATCTGATTCTTTAACTTCATCATGAAAAAACAGAGTTCCTTCATACACTTTTCCTGCATTAGACATTATTTCAGAAATTTTTGTTGCTCTTTGAACAAGAATTGGCAATACTCCTTCAACCATTGGGTCAAGTGTTCCTGCATGACCAATTCTAGGAGTTTCAAGAATATGAACCAATTTATTATCTAATTGTTTGCAATACATTTTTTTTGGTTTATCTAAATTAATTACTCCAAAATTAAAAAGTTCTTGAAGAGAATAATCTGGATGTTTTTTGCTTACTTTAAAACCTTTTTCCTTATAGATAATTTTTCTTTTTTTTAGTTCAAAAGGCAGTCCTTTCATAATAAAAATATATAGCAAAAGAATAAAAACTCTTCTTTTTGGTGGGCGTTTTTTAAAAGTTAAAAGAAAATCTATTTTTTTGCTTTATCAGTTTTTTTAGATTTTCTTTTTAAAAGAGGTTTTGTTTCTTTTTTAGGTTCTTTAGCTTTCTTTTTGCTTTCAATAACTTTTATTCCAGCATTAGCTAAAGCTTTTATAACTTCATCATGTGATGCTTTTTCTTTTATTTTTAAAATAGTTGGAAGAGCTTGCAAATGCTTAATATTGCATTTTCTTCGTCTTGTGTTTCCATCAATCATCACAAAATTATTATCTATTTTCTCAACAATTACACATGCTCGTCCAGCATCTCTTCCGGCGATTTTTACGCAAAGTCTTCCTATATCTATCATTTTTTAACCTCCACAAAAGACCTTAGTGATAATGGAATGTCTTCTGGTTTTACTAAACCAAACCTGACTTTTGCTTTTAAAACTATTACTTTTCTAGTACATCTTGTACAAAGCTGACCACCATATGGTCTTTCTGGTCGTCTTTGGCTTTTTTTGCTTTTTCTAATTTGAGAATTAGTGCCTCTTTTTACTCCATGCAAAACAGCTCCGCATAATGCGCAGTTATGCTTTGATGTCTTTTCTCTTCTTTTGTGTGTCGCCACACGATTTCCAGGTGTTTTTCTTTTTATTTTAACTACCATTTTAAATCACTCTCCCTCTTTTTAAGAGCGGATAATAATGAAATGAAAAATTCATTTATAAAGGTGTTGATTTAAATTACTTTGAGTTCAGGTTTCTGTAAGTCCAATATGAATAAAAAAAGAGGGAGATTATACTAAGAATTAATGGAGCAATAATAAAATACGAAGCATAAATTGGAAAAATTAGTCCAAAAAGAGCAATTGCTGCTGAGCATTTAAATAAAAGCCCTCCAAGTTTATGAGTTTTATTCCATACCTGTTCATTGCTTAAAGTCCAGGGTGTTTTAATTCCAATAAACCAGTTTTGCTTTGCTTTCTCAGTCAAAAAACCCATAAAATAAAGCAGTGCTGTAAAACCTGGGATAATAAAATGTATGATATTCAGGTTAATACCTAGATTCAATAAAATTGAAACAATGTGAAGATAAAAAAGAAATAAGATAAATACAAAGATGAAGATATAATAATAGTTTTCAAATTTTTTGACATTCTTTTTTAAAGGGTCAATTTTTGGGAGCAGAATAAATAAAAACAAAGCTGCAATAGATATTAGAGGCATTAAAAACAGCCCAATATATTTTGGCATATAACCATCAGGCTCTCCAGCAAAATTCCAATGACTTATCATCTGATTTGGGATGTGTGAATATAAGACTGCAGAAAACAAAACTGCAATTAAAATTATTAGAATTGAAAAAATAATTGTTTTTTTCATTTTATGTAACTTTAAACAATTTTCTGAAAACTGTTGAGAAAATTAAAGACAGAAGAATGTAAGTTCCAATCCATCCAACACCTGTTTCTAAACTGCTTAGTGGAATATGAAAAGAGAGTGGAATAATTGTCATCCCAGCATATATACTTTTTAACCATGCAAAAATTGCAAAAAATGGAAGAATTGTAATAAGCATTGGTTTAAATGACTCTTTCATAAGCCTCATGTTTGTGCTCATAGACTGCTTTTGTAGTTTAGCAATCTCTGACTGGTCTTTTGACACTTTCATTCGTTCCTGCATTTTTTTCATTTCTTGCTTTAATTCCTTCATTAAAGTCTGATTTGTAAAAAATTTATAGACTAATGTCACAGCTAAAGAAAGAATTGCTGAAATTAAAATTATAGAAATAAGCGCATATTCTTGCATTAAGATTGTTAGTGATTCAAGCATTATTATCATCCATAATAAGACATTATGTCTGAGTTTATTTCAGAGTCTTTCTTTTTTAACTTTTCTGTTTTATCTGGAAGCTTAATTTCTTCAATTTTCTTTTCATAATCCTGTATTGCTTTTTGCAAAATTTCTGAAAATTGTTTAAGATGTGCAGGAGATAAAATTATAGGAGAATGCTTAATTCTTAAAACAGGAGCTTCATTGCTTCTTGGATCAAATCTTGGAGTAATTTGCTTAAAATCAAGAACAAATTGCTGTTGATTAAAATTCACTGTAACTTCGTTTGCAAAAAAAGCTTCTCCATCATCAATTGAATAAGATATTTTTTTCTGTGCCATAAAAAAAGGAATATTAAGTACTATAATATAAAGGTTTGTTTAAGCAGGAAATTAATAAATTTCATCAAAAAAGGATTTCTTAAAAAAGTTTTAATCTGTTGCCATTACTTTCTTTAGAGCAGGGAACATATCAAAAGCATGTTCTTTTGCAATTTGTTCATAAAGTCGATAAATAATCATAACTGAAAGAAGAATTCCTGTTCCACGACTTAATGCTCCAGAAAGGTCTGCAAATGCTGCTAAAAAACCTACTAATGCTCCGCCCATTACTGTTAAAGCAGGAATGTATCTATTAAGAATTGATTCTAAAACTCTAGGGTCTCGTCTAAAACCTGGAATCTGCAAACCAGAGCCCAAGATTTGTTTTGCCTGAGCATCTGCACCCATATTAGATGTTTTTACCCATAATATCGAGAACAAGATTGCTCCAAATACCATTACTGCAGTATAAACAACTGCCTGCATAATAACTTCAGATGTTGCAGTTCCAGTAATAATTGAACGAACAATATCTGGAGAATGAATCCATTTAACTAAACCTGAAGCAGGAGTTGTTCCTTGAAAAGTTCCTAAAATCGGATAACCTAAATTCTGAAAAAGTCTTGCTAAAAGCTGTATATTTGCTAGCAACGCTGCTATTAAAATAACTGGTATATTTGAAGAATAAATAAATCTTAAAGGCCAGCGAATTCCATATCCTCGAACGCGACCAAAAGAAAGAGGAATTTCTACTTTCATTGCCTGTCCATAAACTGCAATTAAAAACACTGCAATTGTAGCTACAATTGCAATAACTGCTATTAATGCACCAATTGGTTCTCCAATACTTAATGCCTTAAATAAATAAGGAATCTGACCTGTTGGAACATTTGGATTTGAAGGTGAAGGCAAAGGACTTAATGCAGTAATAAAAATCTGTCGTGCAACTCCTCCTGCAATAAACAAACTAACTCCTGAGCCAAAGCCCCATTTTTGAACAACTTCATCAAGCAATACAATAAGATATCCTCCAAGGATCATCTGGCCTACAAGCGCTAATTGAATCCAAACATAAGATGATGTTCCAATTAGAGCAGGCGCAGGAGCTAAACCTCCCATAAAAACATAAATAAAAGATTCTAATATAATAAATCCAATTGTAAAAACTTTTTGCATTGCTTGAAATTGCTGCTTTCCTTCTGGTTTTGTTAAATCAAGTTTCAGTATGCCTGAACCTGCAAGAAGTTGAAGAACAATAGATGCAGTTACAATTGGACCAATACCTAAAGATAATAAAGATCCAAAACTTGCTCCAAAAATAATTGAAAGTGAAAAAAATCTTTCAAGTGCATTTTGGCCAAGACCAATAAGTGGAACTTGAAGAAGAACAAAATAAAGAACCATTACTCCCAAAGTCCATTTTACTTTTGTTTTAAATGCAAGTTTCTTTGACTTTGGGGAAATAATTTCAGGAAGGAATGAATTAATTAGCTTCCAGTTCATTGATTACCCTCTTCATTAAGTTTTGATGTTACAGTTCCATTTAAAGCTTCAATTTTTTTTCGTGCAATTTCTGTGCATTCATTAACATGAATCTTTAATTTATGATAAAGTTTTCCTGTTCCAAGAAGTTTATCATATCCAAGTTCAGAAAGATCAATAGTAAAAACATCTTTTTGTTTTTTGATTTTTTTCTCAGATATCCAAGATTCAAACTTAGCATCTATTTCTTTAATCGTTATTATTTTTTTGATTTTTTTAATATGTGGGTGAGTTTTTCTTTTTCCAAGAGTTTTAATTTTGTTAGCATGTGCTTTAGTTAATCTTTGCTGCCCTCTTTTTCCAAAACCAGCATTACCTTTTCCTCCACGATGACCTGCACCTCTATGCTTTTTTCCTGCACCCCATCCATGAGTCCGAGTTCCTCGTTGCTTTGCTGATTTTTTCTTTTTTATAATTACCATCTTTACTCCTAAATCATCTTTCTTAATAACTTATTAATTTCAGCACCTCGATATCCAAGAGCACCACCTGTAGAATATGGTTTTTTAATACCATATCTTTCAAAACCTCCGCGAGGCGGATGTAATTTAAAGAAAGGTTTTATTGCATCAAAATCCTTTAATGTTTTTTTAAGTGAGTATAATTCTTCTAGAAAATCCTTAAATGATAAATTATAATTTTTTGTTATAAACTCTTCAGTTAGTTGCTTGTCTCCTTTTAATCGTCCTCTCTTTTGAATTAATTCATTCAAAGTTTCTTTATCAAGCTCTCCAAAAGTGCAGTAATCTCTAATTTTATTAAGCATTCCAATATATGCAGGGGTCGTAGGTATTAATATGCATCTGTTTTTTTTATGAAGCCTTAAGAGTTTCATTGTTTTTTCATGAACATTGGAAACATTAACCTGACCTCGTAATCGTATAACTGCAAAAAGTCTAGTTTGAGCACTAGGTCTTTTGGTTTTTTTCTTTGATTGTTCTTTTGTTTTTTTAACTTCTTCTACCATTACTTTGCTCCAATGGTTATTTTATTTTTATCCTGAACATAAGTTTTTGATGCATTTTTAAATGCTCTTAGCAATGCTCTTATTGTATTTATTTTAATTTTTGTTTGACCTGTTGTTTTTGACCAGATGTCTTTTATACCTGCTAATTCAAGCACTTTTTTTACTTCCTTATCAACTACTAATCCAGTTCCTTTTGGAGCAGGCATTAATTTTATTGAAACACTTGCTTCTTTTCCTGATGTTTCAAATGCAATTGAGTGGCTTTCTCCACAAGAACATTGCCATGAACCGCATCCTCGAACAACTCTCATAAGATTCATTTTTGCGTTTCTAATTGCTTTTTCTCTTGCAGGAAGAGTTTCTTTTGCTTTTCCAACTCCTACACCAATGTATCCATTTTTATTACCAACAACAGCCATTACTGAAAAGATTGGCTTGTTTCCTTCGCGAGTTTTTTTCTGAGTTTGTCTAAATATTCTTCTTCGCCCTCCGCCAAACTTTCCTTTTGATTGACCAATTAATATAAAATCAACATCTAAATCTGGAATAAGTTTATCAACTATTTCAGGTTCGAGAATTTTCCTGCCTGAATCAAGTATTTGTGCAATATCTGTTATTTCTCCTTTTTTAACTTCTTGTCCAAGTTGAGTTTTTGGTTCCCATGCATCTAATTTTGAGAACTCTTCTTCTCTCCTTGCTTCTCGATTTTGCTGATATGTTCTTTGATTTCTTCGTCGATTCATTTTTTATCTCCAATTATTTTTTGAATTATCTTTTGAGCATCTTTTGATACATCTTTTCCCATTACATTAAAAAGCATTTCGTCAGAAGGAAAAACTTCTTTTGAAACAGAAAAAGATATTAAACCTGAATCATGAACTCCTCTAAGGAAAGCAAAGATTTTATTTCCTTTTGTTAGGGTGTAAAGTCCAAGATCAGTAACAACCTCTTTTATATTTTTATCTGCTGCTTTTTTTGCAATAAGAAAACCAGTTAAATATGCAGCTACTCTGTTTTTTGCTCCTAACTTCCATCCAAGTTTTTGAAGTTCTTTTGATGAACATGAAACAAGAGTTTTATCTCCAGTTAGATTATACTCAATAACCTGAGAATAGAAAAAAGCATTGCTACGTCTTAAAACTAATCTTGGTTTTTTTGATTTAAGCAAATTCAATCTTTTTTGATAATTAGTTTTATTTAATCTTCTTCTTCTGAATTTGACTGAATATCTTGGTCCAATTGCCATTATTTCTTAATCTCCTTTTTTTTAATAGGGGTTTCTTTTTTTATTATTAAATTATGCTGATTCATGTATAGTAAAAGGTGTTTCTTGCTTCTAAAAAATCCACCTTTAATTTTTAAATATAACTGTCTATAATCTTTTTGATTAACCTGATTCTTATCTTTTAAGTCCTTTAATACTCTTCTCTGAAGTCTTACTTTTTTTATCCATTGCTCCTTTCTCGGAGTTCTTGCTGTTTTTTTTCCTTTTTTACTTGCAGTGCCACGTTGCCTTCCTTTTTTCTTAGCAAGATGCCTTGCTCTTGCTCTATGCCTGGAAGTTCCTCTTTTTGAAAATACATTTATTACTCCTTCCTTTACCAAAGAGATTATATCTGCCTTAGTTATTGCCTGTTTAACCTGCTCCTGTGCTTCTGGAGAGATTTTAACACGTTTCTTACTTGTTTTTGTTACTTTTGTTGCAAGTTTCTTCTGTAATTTAAGATCCATTATTTTTTAACCTCTTCAGTTTTTTTAGTGCTTTCTTTAGTTTTTTTATTTTCTTTAGCTAAATCAGATTTTTTCTTTGCTTTTTCCATCTTCTCAGTTTTCTTTTTTTCTTTTTCCTGTGCTTTTGCTTTTTCTATAGCACCTTTTTCCTTCTTTTTTCTTTCTGCTTCTTTTTTCTTTTTCCGCTCTTCCCGTTTTTTCTTAAGTTCTTTTTTTGACTCAGCTTTTTGTTTTATTTGCTTGATTTTCTCATCTATTTTAATGTTTGAAAATGATATTTTGAGTTTTTTTGCTTCTTCAAGTATTTGCAATCTTTTTTTATTTCCAAGTTTTCCATATAAAATTGCATAATTTTCTTTTGGATTAAATAATTTCAGTTCTTTTAAATTATGAACAATAAAGGGCAATCTTCCTTCAGAATCTCGATTTTGCAATGCTACAGGAGTTTTATAACCAATTGAAACCATGCTTGGTTTTCCTCTTCTATGCAACCGAAGTTTTGAGTGAATTCCCTTTGGCTTCCGCCATTTTGTTCCTAATCTTTTTCTTCGATGAGATTCCTGTCTAACAAAATTAGGTTTCTTTTTCTTAGCTAATTTTTTTTGCTCAACAAGTTCTTTTGATAATTTCATTTAATCACCTTTCCGTGCTTTTCAATCATATATATTCCATCTTGGAATATTCTTCTATCTTTTTTATTTAATCGTGTCAATGATTCAATCCGAGATGCAAAGTTACCTGCTTTTTCAAGATTAATTGAAGAAACCTCAATAATCTCTCCAGAAACCTTCACATTCACTTCTTTAGGAATATTAAGTTTTTTTAGTTTTTTTCCACCAATAAAATTTGATAATTGAAACTCCTGTCCCTGAACCTTTACACTCATTGGAAAATGGCCAGAACATACTTTTAATCTAAAAGTAAAAGGTTCTGTAACTCCTTTGAACATATTTTTAAGATGCGCATTGAATGATCCTACTATTGCATTATTTTTTGCTGAGTTTTCAATAGGCGAAATTATGATTTTTTTATCTTTTTTTTCAATCCTGATATTTCTAAGCGGGTATATTCTTTCAAGTACGCCTTTTTCACCAGAAACTTTTATCCTATTTCCAATTAATTCAAAGTTCACATTTTCTGGGATTTCTATTTCCTTTATCATTTTAATATACATATGCGATTAAAACGCCTCCAGTATGTTCATCCTTTGCTTTTAAGTGTGTCAGCATGCCTTTTGGTGTTGATAAAATCAATCTTCCAAAATTGATTGCTGGCAAATATCTTTGTTCATATTTTTCAATTTCTGAGATTTTTACATTAAATCTTGGCTTAATAACTCCAAGATTATTTATAGCATGAGCGAGCATTACTTTTATATTTCCGCCTCTAGAATCTTCACTAAATTTAAAGTCTTTAATATATTTTTCTTCTTTTAGTATTTCAAGCACTTTGATGATTTGCTTTGAAACAGGTGCTAGGATTACTTCGCTCTTTCTTGCCTTTTCTGCATTTTTTATTTTTGAAAGTGCATTTGCAGTTAAATCATTTAATGTCATCTTATTCTTTCCTCCATTTTTACCTCAATTTTCTAAAACCAAGCTCCTTTGCAACTTCTCTAAAACATCTTCTGCAGATATCTAAATTATATTTACTTAAATGCCCTCTTCTGCCTCCGCAGATTTTGCATCTTACAACTGCTTGGCCGAATTTTCTATCAAGTGGAGCATTATTTCTAATAAAACGCTCTTTTTTTGTTTTATTACAGATTATTTTTTCAACTCCTGTTCTCTTCATTTTATTTGCACTCCTAATTCTTTTTCAGCAAAAGATATTGAATCTTCTTTTAATATCTTGTGTTTTTTTGAAATTCTGGATTTTAACTTTCTTTTTTTGATTCTGTATCCAGGTCTAGTCAGAGTTACACAAACATCCATTCCAAGCATTCCAACTTTTGGGTCATATTTAATTCCTGGAATATCAATATATTCTGTAATTCCAAATGAAAAACCATTTTCATCAAATACTTTTTCTGGCAAAACATTATCCCTTGCTTTTAGAAGGTTGAGAATTAATTGCTTTGCTTCTGAATTTCTAACAGTTAATTTTGCTCCAATTGGAAGCCCTGGTCTAATCTTAAATGCAGCTATTCTTTTTTTTGCAAGACATTTAACTGGTTTATTTTTTGAAAATTTTGAAAGCAATAGCAATGCTTTTTTTACTTTTTCTTCATCAGGACCAGTTCCAATATTAATTGTTACTTTTTCTATTTGAATTTGCCTCATTGGATTTTCCTTACTAGCTTTTTTCTTCACACCTTCTGATTTTTTTACTGCTTTTTCCATTTTAACTTAATTTAATTAATGGAGAAGTTTTTCCTACAACAATCATATTATTTATACTTGTTTCCCAAACCTCTCCTTTATCATTAATTGCTCGTGCAATTTTATTTTTCCGCAATATTCCTGTTTCTCTAATAGCATCTAGTTTTGCAATTTTTCCAGAGTGTTTTCCCTTAAAGAAGTATACAATTACTCCTTTTTTAGCAACTAGAACATCTTTTATTTTATTTGTTTTTGAATCAAAAACCAACACATCTTTGGTTTTATAAGATTTTTTATCAGCAATAAGATTCCAGCCATTCATTAAGTTTAATTGTATTTTTCCTTTTTTTATTTTTGTTTTATTATCAATTCTTAACAAAAGTGTTGTTGATTCTTTTTCAGGTATTTCAACAACCACAAATTTATTATTCCTTGACATAAGGATTCTGTAATGTTTTTTTAATTTTGGAATAGAAATTACATCAAATAAACCAACTGCAAAATTTACTTCAGTTATAACTCTGTTGTTTACTAAAATTTCTTTAGAATTAAGCATAAACCTTGTTTCTCGAGTAGTATTTGAGATATGAAGAAGGTCTCTTAATACAACAGAAATTGGTAGTGAAAATTCTAAACTATATACTCCTGGCTTAGGCTTTGCTATCCATTTAATTCCTTTTCTCTTTACTGGCCAGCTCTTTGGTGCTGACAACCGAGATAAGTGTTGTTTTTTTGACATTTACTTTTTCACCTCTTTTGTATTTGCAATTTCATTTTTTGTTTGCTTTTTTTTAGCATTTGATTTTTCCAATGCTTTTTTTCTTTCTGAATCAGATAAATTTAATTCAATTATAACTGTATTTGATGGATCAATTGGATATTTTACAACTCTTCCTTCTTCTTTTTTAAATTCTGCTCCTTTAATCAAAACCTTACATTTTTGAAGAGAAACAGATTCAACTTCACCAATAGTTCCTTTAAATTTGCCTCTGATTATTTTAACTTTATCTTTAAGTCTTAATGGGATATTTCTTTTTGAATATTTTTTCCTTAAATCCTTTGATAATAACGCTGACATAAACTGATGCCTGATATGAAGCGGAGCATTATGCCTATATTTTCTTTGCTTTCTAGGTTGTTTACTTGATATCCAGTTTTTCGACCATTTTACTTTCATTTTTACACCATTATGCTTGCTGTTTTAGCAACCTGAGACCATCTGTATGCAACTTCTTTTGCAATTGGTCCTTTAATCAAGGAACCTTTTGGAGTTCCGAGCTTTACATCTCTAAGCACAATTCCTGCATTGTCTTCAAATCTCACTTTTGTTCCATCAGGTCTTGTGAACTCTTTTTTTTGTCTTACTATTACAACAGGAACTACCTTATGGACCATATCAGGTTTTCCAGCTTTTACTGCAGCAGTTACAAGATCTGCAATTCCTGCATTACTAAGTTTTCTTGTTCGAGTTTTATAGCCTTTTACAGAGATAATCATTGCTAACCTTGCACCAGAATTATCCACTATATTGATAACTGATCCAATAGGCAATGGCTTAGTCATTCTGGTTTTTAGTGATTTCATTTTTTTATCTCCTTAGGATTTGGATTTACAACAACAGCTGCCTTATTATTTTTGATTTTTTCAATTACTATAAATTTCTTAGTTTTTGAAAGTGGTCTGCACTCAGCGATTCTTACAATATCTCCTTTTTTTGCATTAATATCTTTTGGATTATGTGCTTTTACTACAGATTTTCTCTTTTCATATCTTTCATATTTTGGAACATAAATCTGTCTAGGCCAACTTACAGAAACAGTTTTTTCCATTTTATCAGATACGACTACTCCTGTAAATACTCTACCGCGAGTTGCTATTTTTGTTTTATTGTTTTTGTCCATTTTCTCTCCTTTTTTAAGTTACCCTCAACTTTAGTTGAGTAGCTAACTTTTTATGCGATCCCATGGTTTTTTTTCAATCTTTGAACCATCAAGCATCACTTTTTCATTTGAAGGCAGTCTAACTTCAAATGTTGTGTTTTTTTTGAACAGTTTTTTCAAACCTTGTTTTGTTTTAATATCAAGAGTATGATGTGTCTCGTTTATGATTTTTCCTGAAATATTCAGGTTAAGCTTATTTTTTGAACTACATACTTTAACATCAAGTCCGATAAGTTCATGTCGCAGTATGTTTTCTTTTGTTATTGACATGTTATCTTATGTCTATGCTATCTTCGGAGTAGCCTGCTTTTAAAAGAGCTTCCTTGAGTTTTGATCTTTGGTCACCTTGCAGCTCAACTGTTTTGTCTCTAACAGTTCCGCCACAAGCAAGTGCTTGTTTAAGTGTTTTTGCAAGTTCTTTTGCTTCAGCAGATGAAGTAACTCCAGAAACAAGAGTTACTGCTTTTCCATATCTCCGTTTTGTTACACGAACTATGATTTTTGCTTGTTCCTTTGCAATTGTTTTGCAAATGCAAAGGTCTTTTGGAAGTCCACAAACAGAGCAAATATCACTCATTATTTATTTTTAACCTCCCTATTTTTTATGAACATTAATCTAGCAATTGTTCTTTTTATTTCACTGATTTTTCCAGGGTTTTCAGGAGTTGCACCTGAACTTACCTGCGAGTTTAGCTTAAGAAGCTCTTTTCTAAGCTCTTCAATTTTACTTAGAATTTCTTTTTCACTAAGTTTTCGAGCTTCTCTAACCTTAAGTATTGCCATTATTTTTTAGTCTCCTTTTTTATAGATTTTTTTTCAGTTGATTTTGTTTTTGGTTTAGTGCTTGTTTTTTTAGTTTCTTTTTTATTCTTTGCTTTTGATTGTTCTTTATCATCTACTTTCACAGATTTTTTATCTGGCAGTGTTTTATCTTTTTTAACTTTGCTTTCAGTTGTAGTTGAAACTTCTTTTTCCATTTTCTTAATTTCTTTTTCTGCAGTTTCAACACTTATTTCTTGAGTAGAAATAGTTTTTCCAGAAAGGTCTTCCTGTTCAATATGAATTGTCTTAAATTCAACTTTATCTGGTAGTGGAGTGTTTGGGTGCATTATTTTAACCTTTACCCCAACAGTACCTGCTTTTGTGTTTGCAATTCTTACAGCATAATCAACTAAATTTTGAGCAACATAGCCGCACTTTTTCATATATCCAACATAGAATCTCCAAGGTTTTGCTCTCTTACTTGGAATCTTTCCAGTGATTTTTATTTCACATCCCATTGCACCAGCTTTCATAATTCGTGTTAAGCTTCTATATGCAAGTGGCTTAAATCTCTTTGGTCCAAAAGTTTCAAGTTCATTTGCAATAGTTCTTGCAATAACCAAAGCATTTAAACTTGGTATAGTTATTTCTCTTACTTCAATCTGAGGATTCTCAAGCTTGAAAGCAGTTTTCATTTCTTCAGTTATTTTCTTTATTGTTTCTCCACCATGACCAATAACTAATCCTGGTTTTACTGCATCAATTATTATTTTTTCTCCAAGAGGAGTTTTCTCAAAAGTAATTGAACCAACTCCAGCTCTATTATGAATAAGTGATTCTATGCTTCTGCGCATATTATATTCCTTAAGTTTACTTTTAATGAACTCTCTTTCAATCATTTCTTCACTTCCTTTTTCTGCTTCTTTAAAGCAGAACTCTCTGATTTAACAGATTTTTTTTCAGATGTTGCTTCAACAACAATCTCAACATAAGCTACTTTTCTTTTTCTTCTTGACTGTCTTCCATAATGCCATAAGGTTGGTCCTTTTTGAGCTGAAATATGACGAACAACAAGTTGTGATTCTTCAAGTCCTTTTTCTTTTGCATTTGAAATTGCAGAGATTAACACTTTTCTTATTTCAGAAGCTGTATTAACTGGAAATCTTCCAGTTGCTAAAGGTCCTCTTCTATGAGGTATGCTTTTGAAAAATTTCCTAAATGGAACTGGAACTTTTTTTTCTACTACGCCATCTAATTCTCTAAGTGCTCTGTCAACTTTCTTTCCTCTAATAAAAGTTGCAACTTCAATTGATTTTTTTAATGAAACTGGCAAATACAAACCTACAGCTCTAGCCATTGTTTCTGGATTGTAATTTTGAAATACATATTTATAGGCCATTTTAGTAAATTTTCCTCAACTGTTTTTTTGCTAAAATAAGCAATTTTCTAAATTTTGCCATTTTATTTTACACTTGCTGCTCTTGAACCTTTTGTTGCTCCAATTCCCGGAGCCTTGTGCTGAACATCTTTTCTTGTTTTTGTAAATTCGCCAATTCTGTGTCCAATTTTTTCAACATCAAGTTCAAGTTGAATATATTCTTTTCCATTATAAACCATTAATCGCGCACCAAAAAGATCTGGAGTAATAATTAAACTTCTGACATGAGTTTTTATTGGCTTTGTTCGATTGTTTTTTATTGCATTATGTATTTTATCAACAAGTTTTTTTTGTTCAGGAGTGTATCCTCTGGTTAATGATCTTCTTGCTCGTGAACCTAATAATTGAAGAAGCTCATTTTTATTTAATTGCTTAAGTTCCTCTTCAGTTTTGCCTTTAAACTTAAATATTCTTACCATCTTTACTTACCTCTACCAGATTTTCTAGCAGCTAAAAGCCCGACTTTCTGTCCAGGACTTTTTCCAACAGTTCTAACTGTTGTTGATTTTCTTCTATGTCTTCTATGTGTTTTACCATGAGGATGATCTACTGCATTCATAGCAACTCCCTTTACTTTTGACACTAATTTATTTTTTGCTTTTTTCTTATGATAAGCGTTTCCTGCTTTTGTTAGTGGTTTTGTTTTTCTTCCAGAACCTGCAGCAACTCCGATTGTTGCAATGCAATTTAAATTTAATTTAACCTGCTTTTTAGAGGGTAATTTTACAACAACTTTGTCTTTTTCCTTAGCAAGTACAATTGCTGATGCTCCTGATGCTCGAAGAAGCTTACCATTTTCTCCAGGTTTAACTTCTATATTATATACAGAAGACCCTAATGGAATATTTTTTAATTGAAGTGCAGAACCTAATTCAGGTTTTGAGCCTAAGTAAGATATTTGCTGACCAACTCTAATTCCAATTGGAGCAGGTAAAATTGTTGTTTGATTATCCTCATATTTTACAACCATTAAAGGTGTTGAATGGCCTACAGAATTTATTATATCTATAACTTCGCCTTTTAGATTTTCCTTTGTTTTAACAGGATATGAAACTGCACCAGCAAACCGATGGCTAGGAGAGAGGTATCTTGCACCTTTTCCACGTCTTTGTTGAATTATTCTCTTACCCATTTTATACAATTCCTAGCTTAGCAGTTATATCTGCTGCAGGAGTTTCCTCACTTAATTTAACAAAAGCTTTTTTTACACCTTTCATTGTTGTTAAGGTTCGAACATTAACTACCTTTACACCAAATATTTTTTGGGCAGCCCATTTTATTGAAGACTTGTTTGCTGATTTATCAACTACAAGTATTAAGCAGTTTTCTGCTTCCATTTCTCTAACTGCTTTTTCTGTGCTTAATGGATATTTAATTATTTTGTAAGGGTCCATTTATACAAACAACCTCTTTTCATTCATTTCTTTAATTGCATCTTCACTCCAAATAACTAACCTTCCAGGTTGTGTTCCTGGAGCAAGAAGTTCTGCATTTAAATTTGATACTTCACAAACATCTACTCCTAAGATGTTTTTTGAGGATTTCTGCAATGAGCATTTTTTTGAAACAACAAAAAGAGGACCTTTTTTGATCTTATATTTTCTTCCTCTTAATCGTGAAACACCTGCTCTTACTTTCTTTTCTGCAGTTCGTTCTAATTCCGCAATTAAATTTAATTTCTTAAATAGTTCTCTAACTTGCTTTGTTTTTGATAATGATTCAATTTTTGATTCAACAATAATTGGAAGCGAAACATTATTGATTTTATGACCGCGAGAAATCACTAAATCCTTTGAGAGTGTTGCTGCAATTGCTGAACGAATTGCTAATCTTTTCTCTTTTTTATTTATTTTCTGAGAATAGACTTTTTCAGCAAGAGGTGGGAAAGCTTTTCTTCCACCAACAGCATTTGCAACAAAAGAAGCTACCCAGCCAAACCTGGTTCCTCGATTCCACATTACTTTTCGTTTAACTCTTGAAATTCCATAACCATATGTTGTTCCAAACCTTTTTCTTCGCTTTGGAGTTGAGTTTCCCTGTCGAGTTCCTGCATTTGGGTCTGAACCATAAGGTTGCCTTGAATTTGCCTGAATTGAATGAACTGCTCTTTTAATTAAGTCAGTTCGGATTTCTTCTGAAAACTGAATAGGAAGCTCTATCTGAGACTTCTTCTGACCTGTAATTGAATAAACTTGTGCTTTCATTTTATTGCTGACTTATTAATGAAACATTTAATATTTCAGGTGCATCTTGACTTAAGTTATGTGCACGACTTGCAGTTGTAAATGTTATTAAGCGTTTTTTTGGTCCAGGTATAGATCCTGCAACCAACATATATTTATTAGTAATTTGACCATAATTTACAAAGCCTCCCTTTGGAGTTATTTTGTTTTCAGATTCTGAAGATATTCTAATTATTTTTTTATTATACTCTGTTCTTAAATGATAACCCATTTGACCTGCATGAGCAACTCTCCAGGTTTTTGCACTCCAATTTCCAAGAGTTCCAAGCCGACGTCTTCCTTTTTCTGCTTTATGTGATTTTAATTTTAATCCAAATCGCTTAATTACGCCCTGAAAACCTTTTCCAGTTGTTACAGCATGAGCATCAACTAATTGACCTTCTTTAAAAACCTGTGAAACTTCAATAGGTTTTCCAAGGATAGTTTTTGCATAATCAAATTTTTCATTGATATTTGTTCCTCCAATTCCAATTTCCATTACTTCAGGTTTTTTCTTTAAAGAAATAGATCTAGGTTGAGTATAAACAATGACGCGCAAATCATAGAATTCAGAAAGTTTTTCTTGAAGTTCTTTTAGTTTGTGCTGTTCAGTTTTTTTCTTAGGAAGCTTAATCTTCTTTGAAAGATCCATTTCAATAGAATCTGCCCAAACTTCAAAAGAAGGTTTAAGGCCATAAACATCTTTTTTATAAGCTCTAATACCTAAAACTTTAATTTCAGGAACTTCAAGAACAGTAACAGGAATTTTGATTTCCTCACCTTTTTTTGAGGAACGCTTGTCAGTATTAATTGAAAGAACTGAAGTCATACCAGCTTTATATGCTGGAAAACCAAGAAGTTTTGTTTCTTTTGAAGGATGCCAAGTCCTAATTCTAGCATAAATTCTTCTTGATCTTTTTCTTGGCCAGAATTGAAGACTTCCTCTTCTTGGCCGTTTTCGTTGGATATGACCCATATTTTACCTCTGGAAGCTTTAAAAAAACACTTCCATTCCAACAATCTGTAAATAGTTGGATATCTTGAGTATTATTTTATTGAGTTTTTAAAGTTTATTATTTCACAAATGTGAAAGTATGAGCACAACCTACAAACTACTAAGACGGCAGAATATCATCTGTTACGGGGTAAAATAGAAATATATTAAGGAGTTTATAAATGTTTCTAATGCTACCAAAACCAGTCAATTTCAGCTTCTCCTCTTATTTTTAGCATATCTGAAATTAACTTTGTTTTTCCCTCAAGAAAAAATATAAAGTCATCTTCTTTGTCTTCATGGTTTTTCGAATAAAATCTCTTAAATAATTCTCTATCTGTTGTGAAGTTCATTTTTTGATAAAAACCTGAATTTCTTGCTGCACAAAAACCAACGCCAGTTTCATTGTTTTTTACCAAGTAATTTCGCAACTTCTCCATTAAAACTCGACCATAGCCTTTACCTTTTTCTTCAGAAGCAATATCTGCAATTCCGAGAACAGAATATGACTTATTATTAAATCTAACTTTTCTTGGTTGCAATCTGCCTGCTGCAACTATTTTTTTGTTTTTATAAACTAAAAAGAAAATATCTCTTTTGTAAGAATGTGAATCTTTTGAATCATCTGGACCAAAAACTTCCCAGATACTTGTGATTCTTTCTTGTTGTTTTTTATTTAGATACTTTCCAGTGATTTTTCTGCAAATTATCATAAAAATAATAGTACATTATAATAAAAAAATGTTGTTAATTTTCATAAACTTAATTAACAAATAAACGATCTTAATGATTCTTAGTTCCAATATATAAAATATAATATATTAATTACTAACCATATAATCCTGCACGATTAGATGATGCTATCTCATTATACTCTTTTATATAAAAATCAAGAGTTATTTCTTTATTAAAGATTATTTTTGAAAATTGGTTTAATAAATGAGTGTCTTGTTCTTTAGTTGGAAGATTAAAAATCTCAATATCTCGATCATCATTAATCATTTTACAGAGCTTGATAAAAACTTCAGATAGATTTGGATCAGGTAAAGGAACTTTTTTATCAATATTTTCCTTTGATAATAAAAAACTTAAATTATTCTGCTGAGAATAATTTTTATCTAATTTAATTAAATTAAGCATATAATCTCTAACAAAATTATATGAAGAAATAACTCCAGTATTATTTTGAAAATTAGGACTTTCATTTAAAAGAGAATCTAGATTAGCTTCTCTAAAAATAGTTGAGTACTTTGAGATTAATTTTAAAAAATAAGATTCTATATGTTGAAGAGTTTCTAATTCATCTAGCAGATCTGGTTTTGAAAATTTCATTTATATACTCCAGCATATAAATTATTAGAGTTTTAGATATATAAATGTTACTATTTAGCAGTCATAAGTGTAGATAGCTAAAATTCAGATTAATTAATCATACTCTCTCCAAGTATGTTTACATTTAACACATCGAAAAAATGTTGTTTCAGGTTCATCTGCTGCACGGGTTTGTTGTGTCCACCAGAATGCTGTAGAATTTCCGCATTTTGGGCATTCAGCTTTTGTTGTTGGAAGTGTTACTTCTTCTTTTTCAAAAACGCCAGTTCCTTCATTTTTTGAAGCAATATTTTCAGTTAATTTAATTTCTCCTTTTTTCGAATATCCGCACTCACAAATTAATTTTCCTTCTTTTGGTATTAAAATGCTTCCGCATTTTGGACATACTTGCATTTTCTGACAAGAAAGGAACTAAAAGTTTATAATGATTTCGCTAGATAAAAACTACTTATTATTCTGGAATAAATGACTACGTTGAATATATTCATTTGGAAAACTAATTAAAAGCTCAACAATCTTTTCTAAATCTTTATCCATTGTTTTTTTAAGTCCAGAATAGTCTGGAGGTATAGCATATCTTGTTTTTTTGCTAGTAAAAAGTCCTAAAACAGAATCATGTTCAGATGTAAGTTTAACTAATCCATCATTATTAAATATATATTTATGAGACTTGCTTCCCTGCGTCAACAATAACCTGTTTTTTGTAACAGATAAAGCAGTTTTTTGAGAAAAATATGAAATACCTGAAGCATCTTCTGGAATCTTTTTTTTCAGTTTTCCAAAAACAACTAATAAATCATGTTCAGGTGTTAATGCTAACATATTTTAATTTTTATTATGTTATTTAAAAGTATTTAGATAATTAGATAATTAATTTGTTTAATCAAAGTTTTACAATTTATTAATAATCAAAACAGAAGTGGCAGCTCTCGC
>CAYTAB010000007.1:0-22122 GCA_964435825.1 Candidatus Woesearchaeota archaeon | reverse complement strand
AAAAAAGTACTTTTTTGCCAGTGTTTTTCTTTTAAGAAAGGGTTTAAGTGGGAGGGGTGGTTTGTAAACCTAAAACTTTTTAGAAAAAAGTTTTATCAAAAAGCTTTTAGAAAAAGATTTTCGAAAAAAGGGAAAGTTTTAAGTAAAAGTTACTTTTTTGCCAGTGTTTTTCTTTTAAGAAAGGGTTTAAGTGGGAGGGGTGGGATTTGAACCCACGACACCTAGATCTTCAGTCTAGTGCTCTCCCAGGCTGAGCTACCCTCCCAAGCTTTTTCAAAAAAAGCTTGAGCAAAAACACTCAAGATTCACCGAAAGTGTGAATTATAAGATTAAAATACTTACGCTATTTTAAAGGTTTTTGCTTTTGGATGAGAAATAATGAAAAATATAAGTTATCATTATTTGATAGTAAACTTTAAATATAAAAACTATATTTTAGAGTATATAAGTTAATTAAAAATGTTAAATAACAAATATCATAAAAAACAAGAAGAATCTTCAATTAGTGATAAAGTTCTTGATACAGCAAATATTGGATTTACTCTTTTATTTGGAAGTATTGCTACAGGATGTTTTTATAAAGGATATACAGATATTAAATCAGGAGATCTTGAATCTGGAGTACATAATATTAACATAGGACTTCTTAGTTCTATGGGCGTAGCAGTTAATCTTAAGTGTTTATATGATTCTTTAATTAAGCGAAATGAAGCTGAAGTAAAAAGCAATCTGTACTGAATATTTTTGGAAGTTATTTAAGAATTTTTACACTTAATTTGATTTTCTAAATAAAAAGCTTTATAAATGTAATAATTAACTATTGTTTAGTAGCGTATATATTCAGTTAGGTGAAAATAGTGAATAATGAAACTGATGAAATTAGTTGCAACAGCATTGGCAGCATTTGTTTTAGCAATTACTATTAATGTTGTTTTTCATGAAATCGGGCATTTTCTTATTGCAGATTCTTTTGGTTATCATCCAACTATTCATTTTTTAGAAACTCCTAAAAATGGGCAGGGCGTTGCAACTTCTGCATCTGTTGCATATGTTAGTTATAATGGTATTTCAAATTTCTTTACTAAAGAGGATGGTTTAATTGCACTTGGCGGGCCAATTATTAATCTATTGTTTACTTTTATTGCTGGGGCAATGTATTTTGCATTTGGTAAAAAAAATATTTATTTAGATGCAGCACTACTTATATTTATGCTGGTTAGTCTTACTGCATTTATTTCCAATATGATTCCTCTTGCTCCATCTGATGGATTTATTTTTTTACATGCTCTTGCATAAACCTTATAAATAGCTTTTTTATGTAGTTTTAAATGACAATAAAAGAAAAAGATTTTATTGAAATTGATTTTGTTGGTAGATTAAAGATTAATGATCAGATTTTTGACTTGACTAAAGCAGATGTTGCAAAAAAGCAAGGAGTATTTAGAGAGGGAGTAGTTTATGAGCCAATAATTGTTTGTGTTGGTTCTGGGCAAATTATTCCAGGCTTAGATGCTGAATTAAAAGGAAGAAAAATTGGAGATAAATTTAAGGTTGAAATTCCTCCTGAAAAGGGATTTGGTAAGCGAAGTCAAAAACTTATACAATTGACGTCTGAAGCTAATTTTAAGTCAAAAGGTGTTAGACCTGTACCTGGAATGCAATTTGATGTTGATGGTAGAATTGCTACTATAAAGAGTGTAAACTCTGGCAGAGTAATACTTGATTTTAATCATCCTTTAGCTGGAAAAGAACTGATTTATGAAGTTGAGATTAAGAGAAAGATTGAAAAACCAGAAGATAGATTTAATGCTCTTAAAAAAATTCTAAATCTGGATTTTGATTTTAAGATAAAGGACAAAAATGTTGAGCTTTCTTTTAAAAATTCAGATAAATTAGATAAGTCTGTAAAAGAGGTTCTCCAAACACGAATTCAGGAATTTTTTCCAGATTTAAAAATAAAGGTTTTATAAGTATTATTTACTTCACTCTAATAATGTTTTTAAAAATCAACAAGATATTGTAGTTAAGTTTATATTAAATAAAATAAACTCTATTTGGAGGGAGATGATGGACTCTATTATTGAAAGAGCGACACAAAGAGCAAATGAAGATTTGGGTACAGATTTTGTTTCTAATCAAGAATTTAGTTTTGGCGGGGAAACTGCAGACCAACCTGTTCAAGGTTTTTCCAATAATGAAGGAGAGGAAATTCCTCGTTCAAAAGAAGATGAAGAATTGCAAAAGTATCTTGCTAATCGAAAAGCAAGAATAAAAGTTATTGGCTGCGGTGGAGCAGGAAATCATACAGTATCTAGGATTGCTGAAGTGGGAATTATGGGTGCTGAATTAATTTCAGTTAATACTGATGCTCAAGATTTACTAACTAGTTCTGCTGATAGGAAAATTCTTATTGGAAAAGAATTAACAAGCGGACTTGGTGCAGGTTCAGACCCAAATGTTGGAAAAGAAGCTGCAAAAGAATCTGAGCAGGAAATTAAATCTGTTTTAAAAGAAACTAATATGCTTTTTTTAACAGCTGGATTAGGTGGTGGAACAGGAACAGGATCAATTCCAATTATTGCTGAACAAGCAAAAAAACTTGGGATTTTAACTGTAGCAATTGTAACCTTGCCATTTACAATTGAAGGAAAGCAAAGATATGAAAATGCAATGATTGGATTAGAAGAGCTTGAAGGTGTGGTTGATACTCTTATTGTAATACCAAATGATAAATTAATTGAATTAGCTCCAGATTTGCCTTTACATACTGCATTTAGAGTTGCAGATGAGATTTTAACTAATGCAGTTAAGGGAATTGCTGAGCTTATTACAAAACCTGGTTTGATAAACCTTGATTTTGCAGACATCAGAGCAGTAATGAAGTCTGGTGGAATTGCTATGATTGGCGTTGGAGAGGCAGATACTGAAAATAGAGCAGTAGAAGCAGTTGAAAAAGCTATTTCAAATCCATTGCTTGATGTAGATATTGCTGGAGGCTCTGGAGCACTTATTAATGTATGTGGCGGTCCTTCAATGTCTTTGGAAGAAGCAAAGAAAGTTGTTGAAGCTGTATCTTCAAGATTAGATGATGATGCAAAGATTATTTGGGGAGCGCAAATAAGCCAGGATTTACAAAATACAATTCGAGCAATGCTTGTTATTGTGGGAGTTAAATCTAGTCAGATATTTGGACCAAAGAGAACATTTTCACAAAAGAGAAAAGCAGATTTAGCAAGTGATTTAGGAATTGACTTTGTTTAGATGTTTAGATGTTAAATCTAAACACATGGCTTTATTAATTATTTTAAAAAAGATTTGAATATAGAAAGGTTTTTAAATTAAATACTAGTTTTATTCTTAATGGCTTTTGGCATTAAGCATAATAAAAAGAAGCAGCAAAACCAGCAAGAAACTGCTGAAAAAAAGGTTGCGAGTACAAAAAGAATTAAAAAGCCAGGTTTATGGATTAAATTCAAAAATAAAATAAAGACATATAAAAGAGTCTTGAAGATAACAAAAAAGCCAAATGCTAAAGAGTTTAAAATGATTGTTAAGGTTACTAGCCTTGGAATCTCTTTAATTGGAGCAATTGGTTTTTTAATTTGGATTGTTTTGACTCTGATTATGGGATAACTTAAGTTTAAAATGGCTCCAAAATTGTTTATAGTGAGGACAGCAATTGGAAGAGAAGCACAGGTAGTTGATTTTCTAGCTAGCAATGCAAAGCGATATGGTGGAGTGTATAGTATTATTTATCCACATGGAATGTCTGGATATATTTTTGTTGAAGCTGATTCAGATCAGATTGTCAAACAAATTTCATATAAGGTTCCATATGTTAGAGGAGTTTTAACTAAAGAAATTTCATATGAGGAAATTGAACATTTAATTGAATTTAAGCCAGAAGATGTTAAAGTTAGTGTTGGAGATATTGTTAGTATTATTGCAGGACCTTTTAGAGGAGAAAAAGCAAAAGTTACACGAATTAATACTCAAAAATCTGAAGTAATTTTAGAATTATTAGAAGCAGCTGTTCCAATTCCAATTACAATTAATCTTGATTCTATTAAAGTAATTAATAGAAAAGAAAAGGAGAGATAATTATGGTTATTACTTATAGAAATGCACGAATTTTGAAATTCGTTGGTTTCACAAATAAACAAATAGGAGAATATTTGTAAAATGGCAGAGCAAATTATTGAAACTTTAGTTCAAGGTGGAAAAGCTACAGCAGGACCTCCTTTAGGACCTGCATTAGGACCTGCAGGAGTCAATATTGGTCAGGTAGTAGCTGAAATTAATAAAGCAACTGCAGATCTGAAAGGAATGTCAGTTCCTGTTAAAGTGATTATAGCTGATGATAAGTCTTTTAGAGTTGAAGTAGGAACTCCTCCAACTTCAGGTTTACTAAAAAAAGAAGCTGGAATTCAGAAAGGAAGCGGAAAACAAGGTGAAGAGGTTTCAGGTAATTTAACAATTGAGCAAATAGTTAAAGTTGCAAAAGTTAAGAAAAAATCAGTTCTTTCAAAGGATTTGAAAAGTACAGTTAAAGAAGTTATTGGTACTGCAAGAACCCTTGGCTTAACTATTGAAGGGCTTTCACCAAAAGAAGCTACTGAAGCTATAAATTCTGGTAGATGGGCAGATAAGTTTAAAGAAGGATAAATTTTTATACTTCTTTTGTTAATATTTTTATTATGAAAATTAACAATTTATTTTTAGTTATTTTAACAGCTATTTTAATGTTAATGGTTGTAAATCAAGTTTATGCACTTGATTCTTCTACAGATGATTCTGATTATCATATTAATATTAACAATATTGAGCGTTTACATGAAGCTCTAAGCGCACCAGAATCTTCTACAGATGATTCTGATTATCATATTGCTAAACTAGCAGATTTTACAGATGAAACACCTGAAGCTTCTATTTTAAATAATTCTCTTTCTATTATGTTAATAGGAATTTTAATTTTCATTTCTTTTTTCTTTCTAATTGCAGCATATGTTTATGTAAGCTTAGTATATATGGCTCTAGCAAAAAAAGTTGGAGTTGGTCCTGTTTGGATTGCATGGATACCAATTGTAAGATATTATTTAATTACTCAAATTGCAGAGATGCACTGGTGGCCTTTATTGTTGATTCTTGGAATTTTCACACCTTATGTTAATTGGATTTTTGTACTTGCTTTTAATGTTTTTTTGATTATTTGGATGTGGAAGGTATTTGAAAGAGTTGGAAGGCCAGGTTGGTGGTCTTTATTTCAATTAATTCCTTTTGTAGGACCTATTGTTTTTTATGTATTGTTAGGTATTGCTGCATGGGGAAATAAACCAAAAAAAGCATCTAGATCAAAACCATCAAAATCAAGATCAACTAAGAAAAGTAAAAGAAGATAGTTTTTTTAGAAATTTTTATTAATTTCAGGCTTCTTATTTTTTTATGCATTCACATGAACTTTTTCATATATTCCAGTTTTTAAAAAACAAAGAATTAGATGAATTATATCTATGTGTTGCTTTGAAATATCTTGCTGTTTCTATGATTGGAGTTTTTATACCTATTTATTTAATTACACAAGGTTATAGTTTATTTTATGTGTTGCTTTTTTTTACTTTGATGTCTTTTTCACATATGATTGGAGTTCTTTTTGCTGCAAAAATCTCCTGTAAGATTGGATTTAAACATTCTATTTTGCTTAGTGTTCCTTTTCTTTTAGCTTTTTATATTCTTTTAGATTTGTTGTCCCAGTTTCCTTTTTTATTTTTTATTACTGCAATTCTTTATGGAATTCAGAGTTCAATGTTTTGGACAGCTTTTCATACTGATTTTACTCATTTTAGTGAAAAAAAGACTCTTGGAAAATCAGTTGGTTTTGTTAAGTTAGTTGTGAAATTATCAAATGTGTTTGGTCCGCTTGTCGGAGGTTTAGTTATTACTTTTTTTGGTTTTAACACACTTTTTTTAATTGTTTCAGCACTTTTGTTATTTTCAACAATTCCATTATTTTTTACAAAAGACAGTTCTTCAAGACATGTTTTTTCTGTTACGAATTTATTTAAGGGAAAGCGCTTACGAGATTATTTGGGGTTAGCAGGTTTTGGAATAGAAAGCACTGGTGCAATTTTATGGCCAATTTTTATCTTCTTTTTAGTGTTCAATAATTTTGCTGAAGTTGGTGTTGTGACATCTCTTTCTTTATTTGTTTCAGTTTTATTTATTTTGTTTATTGGTTTTTTTTCAGATTTAAGGAGAAAACTTTTAATGAGATTTGGTTCAGTTTTTAATTCTTTTGTTTGGGTTTTGCGAACTTTTTCTATAACTAGTCTGCTAGTTTTTATTTCAAATTCTCTTTATGGATTTTCTAAAATGGCTTCAACTATTCCTTTTGATGCATTAAGTTATGATAAAGCAACAAAATTTGATAGGAGGCTGGAATTTACTGCATTTAGAGAATTTGCAATTCATTCTGCAAGGGTTTTTACTTTTGCAAGCTTAGCAGTATTTACATATTTTCTAAGTAAATGGTTTTTGATAGCTGATAATCAGTTTTATATTGTTAGTGTGGTTTCGTTTTTATTATGCGCAGTAGGTTCTTTGTTTTTCTGGTTTTTTAGTTAAGTTTAAGAATTAGTTTTAGTTATTTAATTTATGCTAAAATTATTATTGGTTTTAATAACAATTATTATGATGTTTTCTTTTCCAGTTTTTGCTGAAAATTCAATTCAAGTTCAAGCTGGTCAGATTGTTCAAGCAAATTTAACTTATTACACTATGATTCAGGTTGAGAGAGAAACAGAAGTAAATACTTCTTTTTTTGATAAGTATGATTGTGAATATTTGGGAGTAGGTTTAATGATTGGAGACAGACTTTCTACTTCAACAGATAAGTATTATTGTTCTAATAAAGGAGTTTATGTTCAGAAACAAGTTGGAGATAAGTGTAATTTTGATTTTGAATGTGAAACAAAGGTATGTGTTTTAGATATTTGCAGAGAAAAAAATTATGAGCCAAATATAGAAGAGTTTGCCTCGCGTTTTTCTTCAACATATTTATCTTTGACTCGTTTTAGTTCTGATTTTAATTATTTTTATTTATTTTTGAATAAATTTTTATAGTTCTTTTGTTTAGTTTATTATATGGTTGGGTCTTATAAGAATTATATTAATGGTAAGTGGATAAATTCAAAATCTGGTAAAATTTTTAAATCTTATAATCCTGCAAATGGTTCTGTTCTTGGAACATTTCAGTTTAGTAATTCTGAAGATGTTGATGCAGCAGTTGATGCAGCAAACAAAGCATTTAAGTCTTGGAGTGAAACTCCTCCACCAAAAAGAGCTGAGATTTTGTTGAAAGTTGCTGAGATTTTGAAGAAGAGAAAAGCTGAGTTAGGTAAACTTGTTACTCAAGAGATGGGGAAGCAACTTAAAGAAGGTTTAGGTGATGTTCAGGAAGCAATTGATATTTTTGAATATATGCATGGTGAGGGAAGAAGGCTTTTAGGATATACTACAACTTCTGAGCTTTCTAAAAAATTTTCAATGACAATCAGAAGACCGATTGGAGCTGTTGGTTTAATTACACCATGGAATTTTCCAATTGCAATTCCTGCATGGAAACTTTCTGCAGCACTTATTTGCGGAAATACAGTTGTGTTTAAGCCTGCAACAGATACGCCTCTTTGTGCAGTTAAATTAATACAGGTATTAGAACAAGCAGGAATTCCCAAAGGTGTTGTGAATTTAGTTACAGGTAATGGTTCTGAAGTTGGTGAAAATATTGTTAAGCATCCTAAATTAAAAGCAATTTCTTTTACAGGAAGTGTTGAAGTTGGGCGTTCTATTGCAGAGAATGCTGGTTTAAAAAAAGTTGGTTTAGAGCTTGGTGGAAAGAATCCAATTATTGTGATGCATGATGCAGATTTGGATTTAGCAGTTGATGGTGTTTTATGGGGAGGATTTGGAACAACTGGACAACGATGCACTGCTGCTTCAAGGGTTATTGTTCATAGAGCAGTTTTGCATAAGTTTTTGAATAAACTTCTTTTCAAAACAAAACAATTAACTATTGGAGATGGTTTAAAATGTGATGTTGGGCCTTTGATTAATGCTCACCAACTGCATAAAGTTCATAGATATGTTATGATTGGAATTCAAGAAGGTGCAAAACTTCTTTGCGGAGGAAAAATAATTGAGGGCAAAGGTAATTTTTATGAACCAACAATCTTTACAAATGTTACTAAAGATATGGTAATTGCACGAGAAGAAATTTTTGGACCTGTTATTTGCGTTATGCCTGTAAGTAATTTTGATGAAGCAATTGAAGTTGCAAATTCTGTTGATTATGGTTTGTCAAGTGCAATTTATACAAATAATGTTGATTTAGCTTTTGAAGCAATTGAAAAACTTGAAGCAGGCTTGACTTATGTTAATTCTTCAACAATTGGTTCTGAAGTTCATCTTCCTTTTGGTGGAGTTAAAAATACGGGTAATGGTTCTCGGGAAGCAGGAATTGAAGGCATACATGAATTTTCTGAGACAAAAACAATTTATGTTGATTATTCTGGTAAACTTCAGAAAGCGCAAATTGAAGATGACTAACAAATTATTTTTTTAATAACATTAAGTTTATATAGTGTGAAGTTTTCTTAAATAGCATTATGGTAAGGAGAGTAGTACGTAGAAACTCAGCTACAAGAAGAACAACTAACCGGAGAACAACAAGAAAACCTGCTGCAAGAAGAAGCACTACAACAAGAAGAACTGCATCACGTTCAACTAGGAGAAGAACTTCTGCAGCTCGAAGAACAAGAACATCAACTGCAAGAACTGCAAGAAGAACTAGTGCAGCAAAAAGGGTTGCTCCAGTAAGAAGAGTTATAGCACAAAAACAAAAAAGCAATTCTTTTGTTGAGTGGTTAAGACGCGTTTTTGGTTTAAAATAATAAATCACTCTTTTCTTTTTATTCTTTCCAAATTTTTTTATACTGCCAGTAACACAAAGTATTATGAAGATTAAGCTGGGAGTTTATTCATATATATTTTTGTTTGTAGTAATTGTAATTAGTTTATTTGTTGTAAGTGGTTTATTTTATGAAACTGTTAGTAGTCCTACTGGATTTGTAACAGCAGAAAAACCTGAGAATGTTATGACTTCAACTTCTGTATCTATTCCTAAAATAGTGGAGGAAAATGATACAAACAGTACACTTGACTTTATAAATACTTAAA
Organism: Candidatus Woesearchaeota archaeon; assembly: GCA_964435825.1. GTDB lineage: Archaea > Nanobdellota > Nanobdellia > UBA10117 > JABICX01 > JAFCGM01. The sequence continues at coordinate 12,891 of CAYTAB010000007.1, read as the reverse complement.
AATAGCTTTTGTTTAGTATACTTATGCGTAATCAAATGTTGATGGATCGCAGGGTTGAGAATTTGAAACCAATTACTTTTTCAATTAAACCTCCTTTTTTTAGAAAAGATTTTTCAGGGAATAAAAGACAGGAAATTTTTAATGTTGTTTTTAATAGCATTGATAATATTGTTATGTCTAATGGTGCTGAAAAACATATTTGGCCAAAAAAGAGATATGATAACCGTAGTATTATTCAATCTATGATTTTTGATCACAAATATGTTGAAGGAAGTATATTATATTTATCGCTAGGATATGCTGGAGATGCAACTGGTCCTTTTTTGAAAGCAAAAGTAGATGTTTATATTAATGTAAAAAATCAACCATTTATTGAAAAAGTTTATGATGAACTTCTAAATTTAGAAAGAACTGTAAGAAAACAACTTTAGTTATCTTTTTCTTTTCATTTGTTTTTGTAATGCTAATATATCGTCTGTTGTGAGTTTTTTCTTTCCTTCAAGTGCAGATTTGATTAACTTTCCATCTTCTGCTGTTTTAATTGCTTTTGCTTTTTCAACAGCTATTTGTATTGTTCCAGAAAGATCAGACCATTCTTTAAGCATACTTTCAAGTTTTGAGTTTAATTCTTTTATTTCTTTTTTTGTTTTTGTTAAATTTGTTTGAATTTCTGTTTTTTTCTTTTTGATTTTTTGGATTTCTCTTGATTTTTTTGTAAGCTCTTCAAATAATTTTGAGCTTCTGTCTGCAATTTCTTGTATTTGGTCATGAATTAAATCTGCTTCTTTTTTTATTGTTCTTGCATTTTTTCTTGCTTTTGAAATTTCCCTGAAGCTCATGTTTTTTTCAGCTTCAATTAGTTCGTTTTTAAGCAGATTAATTTTGTTCATTATTTCTTTTTCTTTACTAAAAGAAAGAACTTCTGTTTCAATTTTATATTCTAAGTTTTTTAATTCTTTTTTGATAGTAGAAACAGCTCTAAATTCTCTTTTACTGTTCTTTTTTTGATTTAGACTTTCTTTGATCTTTATAGAAATTTCTTTAACTTTTTTGTTTAATTCATCTCGTTTGTCTTTAAGCTTTTTTATTTCAACATCTGCGTTCTCTTTTTCTTCTTTGATTTTTGTAGCTAGTTTTATGAGAGAGTTAAGTTCTTCAGATATTTTATCCTTTTCAGAATATTTTTTTTCTTTTTTAAAATCAAGAGATTTTAATTTAGTGCTAACTAGTGCAATCTCTTTCTTTAATTGTGAAATTTTTTTGCTTTCGTTTTCATCCATGAATATGATGAGGCTGATTTAGCCGAACAATGCACCTAAACCAGCTGCAGCTTCTTCTTCTGTTTTCCCTTTATCTTCTTTTTCCTTTTCTTCTTTCTTTTCTTCAGTTTTTTCTGGTTGTGCTGAAGTGGTTGTTGGAACAGAAGATGCTGCAATATTAGTTTCTGAAATTATTTTATCAATATCAACATCACTAAGAGCTGTTACAGTTGCCTTTATTCTTGCTTTATCAACAGTTACACCTGCTGCAGATAGAACCTTTTCCATTGAATCTTCTTTTATTTCTTTTCCTGCTTTGTGTAATAACATAGCAGCATATAGATATTCCATTTTTTCACCCCTAAATATTAATTTTTGATTTTAGAGTCTTAGCAATAGATTCTGCTTTTTTAAGCAGATAGTCTTTTGTTTCATCAGTTAATATTTCTGTTCCAATTCCAAGTTTTTTAGCATCAAGATATGCTTGTTGTATTAAATGTTGAGCAGATTCTTGTGTAATAATGTTTCTTCCAATTGAAAGCTTTAAAGCATTTAAATATGCTTCTTTTATATTGTTTATAAATTGCTCTTCATTTATATCTAAAACATCTCTAAGGAAGAGGAATTCATTTTCAAGTGCACAAATAAGATTAATTCCAATTTTCATTGGATGAATTTGAAGTTTTGACAATAGATTTGCGAGGTTTTCTGAGATTACATCTCCTTTTTTTGCAACAAGTTTGTCGTCTTTAACTGCAATTTTCCCTCCTTCAATTCCAGTTTTTATTCCAACTTTACTAAATTCAGATATCATTGGACCTGGTGGAAAAGGAGTTGGGCCTTTTTGTATAATAATGTCTTTTGGTGAAATCTGACCTGCTTTTGCAGGAGCATCGCTCATATTTTTTTTAAGTGTTTTAAATAATTCAAATGCATTTTTATTTGAAAATAGCAATGCAGACATTCCTGTTAAATGTTCAATTAATTTTTTAGTGCTCTTTTTTTCAGAATTTTCTAAAGCTAATTTAATGAGTTTTTTTCGACTCATTATAATCTGAGCATTTTCAGATATTTTTTCCCGAATGATTTGCAGCTGTTTTGCTGGAAGATTTTCCATATTTATTACTGCAACAGTTTTATATTTATTTATTTTATTTTGAATTTCTGAAACAATGTTTTTTTTCCACTCTGCAGCTACCATTATAATTTAACTACCTCTGGTTTTCCCATTGTTGTTTTTATTAATACTTTTTTAATATTTGATTTACCTTGCGGTAATTTTTGAATAAGATGATCAATAACATACTCAGCATTTTTTATAAGATCCTGGTCTGGAGTGTTTTCATTTCCAATTTTGCAATTTATTACTGGGTTTTTTGAAACTTTTATTTTGGTTAAGTTTTTCATTTTTGGTACAATAATATCTAGCTTTGCATTTGGTGGGATGATTTGGCCTGCTTTTGGATTTGGCATCTTTCCTACAACTCCAAGGTATTTACCAAATGTTTTAGCAACTGCAGGCATTATATTTGCCTGAGCAATGAAATAATCATAGTCTCTTGCAAGTTTTTTGCAATCTTTTTTACTAGACCATTTTGAAAAGTCTGGTTCTGCAATGACTTTATCACAAATTTTTTGTGCTTGGGATTTAAGTTCAAGACCGACAAATGCGCATATTTTTTTTGGTCCAGTTTTTACAGGTAAGGAAAAAAATTCTTCAAGTTTGTTTCCTGATTTAATATCAAAATTTGAAAGAGCAATAATTAGGTCAATTGCTTGGGTAAAATTTCTTTTTTTACCTTTTTTTACCTTTTTTATTGCTTCAATAATTTCCATTTTCATTAAAAACTGCCTAAGAGAAAGAATTTACTCCTTCTGCCGAGGCAGTAAGCGGATGATATGATATAGTTATTCATAAACTTTTCTTTTTAAATGTTTTGGTTATTAGTTAAAATTAGACAGAGACAGCTATAAAAAACAAATATATGCTTTGAAGTTTATTGCAAGGTGTTTGTTAATAAGTTTTCACTTAAAATTACTGCAAAAGCTCGTTTTTTAAGTTCTTTTGCAAGTTCTTTGAAAAATATCCTTTCCTTAAATGTTGTTTTTCTGTTGATGTTGAGAATAATTCCTTTGTTTTTTAAAAAATCTTTATTATTTTCAATAAATTTATGTAGATATGTTTTTGGATAAAGGATATTCTCTATTTCAAATTTAAATTCAAGGGAATGATTAAAGGTTGCAACAACTCCGTAAGCAGTTTCTTTTGCTTGCACAAAAATCTTATCCATATATATTTCAAGTCATTTCTGAAATAAATAGTTTTTTTACAAGTTTTTTTATTTTATTTCAGGTATTTTCTGAAACATAATATTCTTTATATATTTTTGTTGTTACTTTTAGGTATATGAGCCAGATTGAAAAGAAAATCCTTGATTTTTTCAAGAATAATCCTGAAACAGAACATAGTACTTCTGAAATTATTGATTATTCAAATAAAGAATTAAATCGTAGAATTAATTTGTTGCTTAATTCTTCAGACCCTAAACTTGTTGAGCAGGGAAGAAAAGAAAAAGCAAAACTGCATAGGAAAACTCTTTACTACCTTAATAAATTAGTTGATAGAGAATTAATTAAATATGTGCGTGAAGGTAAAAATAATGAGAAATTTTTTTCAATTAATCTTGATTTAGATGAAGAACTTGTCTATCGAGGCAAGGACAGTTATTTAGTTATTAAACGTAAATATGGTTTTTTTTCATCTCCTATTGAAGGTTTTGAAAAACAGGGAATTGTTTCAAAATTTAAAGGCGAAACTTGGGTAGATAGACTAAATTCTGTTTTAATAAACTGCAATCTTGTTGATATTTCAGCAGAATATGAGAAGATTATTTCTCTTTTTTCAAATATAAATGATGTGCTATGTTTTTATTCTTTTGATACTTTTATTAATCTGCAGGATTTGGAGAATATTGAAAGAATCTTAAAATCACTTTTTGATGAAGCAGAAAGCTATGATAAATTTTTAAGTTTTATTATTTCTTTTGATAAAGTTGATAAATCTAAATTATTTGACTTTTGCATATTGATTTCAAAAAAAGTGATAAATAATTATTCAATTACTTTGGATTTGGATTTAAAACAAGTAAAGGAGAATTCAGATTTTTTTGTTAAACTTTTTTCAGATAAAAGAATTGATTTTTCTAGAATTTCTTTTAAAAATGAGAATATTGATAAAAAACCTTATTTTAAGGGTCGTGCAGGAACATATTCTTTTAATGAAAAAGAATGGTTAGAACATAAAAATAAACCACTGGTTGTTTGTTCAATTTCAACAATTGATTTAGATATAAGTAAGCTTTTTTCAGATAAAAATAATTTTGCGACGTTGTTATCAAAACTTTCCAAGACTTTTGTTCTTTTAAATTCAATACAGAGACGAAATTTTAATGATTATTTTAGATATATCCTTAATTTTTCAAATGCAGGAGAGAATTTTTTCTCAATTTCACGTAATTTTATTAGGTTTAAAAATTTTTCAGATTCTTTAAATGCTTTAGAGGAAGCAAGTTTTTTAATTAAAAAAGCAAAAAAATGGGTTGAGGATTTTTCCAAATATGAAGAAATGATTTATTTGCTTTGCGGTATGCCTTCTCGTTTTAAGATTGCTTTGTCTTCAGAAGATTTTGTTTTTTATTTTAATGAGCTTTCAGATTTGCTTGAAGAGAAAAACAGAAAAAAGATATTTTTCAGAGAAATTTATCTTTCTTCATTAGATGGCGGAGGCTGTGCTAATTTTGTAAATCAGCATTTTGTATCTGAAACAAAGAGCTTTTTAGATTTAGTTATGATTTTATCAGAGTTTTCATTTCCATATTTTTCATATATTCCAAAAAAGAGGTTTCAAGATTTAAAGCTTGATTTGTTTGTAAAATGATAGAATCTCGAGAAGCTATTAATGCATGGAAAAAGGCACTTAGATATATTATTGAAAATGGCCAAAAATATGTTGATCATCGTGGAAGAGAGTGTTTTGAAGTTGAGAATTTAAATATTAAATTAACTTCAGTGCAGGGAATTGATAAACCAATTCTTATTTTAAGAAAATTTGATGAATGGGAATTCCCTCCACTTGAAGAAATTGAAGATATTGTTTTATTGCGAAAAGAAATTCCGCGCTATGTTTATTCTTATGGGTCTAGGATTTTTAATTTTGCTACGCGCATTAATCAAATTGATGATTATGTTGTTCCTTTGCTTCAGAAAGATCCTCATTCAAGAAGAGCTACTATTTGTTTTCTTGATGTTGTTTGTGATTTGAAAGTAGATGCAAAAGACATGCCGTCTTTAATTTCAATATCTTTTTTGATACGAAATGGAAAATTAAATGTAACTGCGTATATTCGTAGCAATGATTTTTTCTTTGGTTGGCCTGCAAATATTTATCAGATTTTTATTATTCAACAATATGTTGCTAAAATCCTTAATTGTGAACTTGGGAATTTAACTTCAGTTTCAGTTAGTGCACATATTTATTCAGACCAATTAAAATATATTGAGAAATTACTTAAGTAAAAGAGAATAGCTGATTGCATCAATAATTTTGTCTGATGTTTTTGTTTTTACTCTATAAAACGGGATATATGTTAGTTTTTTATTTTTTACTTCAATGTTTTGTCTTTTAAGAAAATTAACAATGTCGTTTTCATTTATTTCTGGAGATATTTTTTTACCATTTGGATTTTCAATAAATTTTGGCCTTTCTGTGAAATTATACTTTGAAAAGTCAGAAATTGCATTTTTGTTTGGTCTGACCTTATTTTTATTTATTGTGACTATTCCGCTTTTCCAAAGACTTTCAACAATTCTGTTTACTTCAGAAAAACTCATTTTTGTTTTCATAAACAATTCTGAAGCAGTTGCTTCTTTTAAATTCATAATTGTTTCTAAAACTTTGCGATAATTTGGAGATAAGTTTGCTGTTTTTGAAGGAATTGGCAGCATTTCAAGTTTATTAGTTATTTTATATAATCTGGGAATTAGCAAATCAAACAAAAGATGAAAAGACCTTTCATTTTTGCTTGCAAGTACACTTAAACATGGACGCAATATAACTTGGATTTTCTCAACAGGATAGTTTTCTATTTTCTTAACTTCTGAAGGACTGATTTTTGGTGCAAACATATATATTAGATTTTGTATTGTTCGTTGAGAACTTGGATTTTGTGTTGAGCTAGTTCCACTAAATTCAAAGGTTTTTGCACGACCTCCATGTTCAGATTTTCTAACACGTATGTCTACAAAAATTGGATAATCTGCAGCACCAATTACTAATGCTTTGCCAATTGGTAAATTTTTGATTTCTTCTTCTGTTTCAGAAGTTATTCCTTCAAAAGATGAGGAAATTGCTTTTAAATCATTTGGGTTTGTTACTTGTAATGCAATCTGGCTTGTGCATTGACTTAAAACAGATTTATCAACTCTTGCAGGTCTCTGAGAGATAATTGCTAATCCTAGTCCGAATTTTCTTCCTTCTGATGCTGCAGCCCTTAAGATTTTTGAGGATTTTGCTTCACCAAATCCCCTGTCTGGGCAGAAATTATGCGCCTCTTCTGCTACAAGGAAAAACGGAGGTATTTCTTCTACTTTTCTTTTTTCAAATAATTCTGTGATAATTGCATTAGCTACTGTTTCTTGTATTTCTTTTGAAGATCCTTTTAAATTAATAATAGTTAGTTGATTTTGTCTGACAAGCTCAGATGCAGGTGTTGATGCATATGAGAATAATCCAAGTTTAAGAAGAGATTCAATTCCAGAAATCAGTTTCCATTTTGCATTTGATTCAGAGAATTCAAGTTCAGCGATTATATCTTCAAAAGTGAAATGAGCTTTTTTTTCCTTAAGATTTTGAAAGATGCTGTATATTAATCCTTTTTGAGCACTAGTTAGTTTAAATGGGAAATTTTCAATAAGTTCTGTTGCTGTTGTTGGTATTGGAATTTTTATTTGTTCTGCATCAAGATTAATCTGAATATTTGCAGTGTATTCTTTTACTTGAGAGGAAAATCCTTTTGGTTTTATTTCAAATGCTTCAAAATATTTTTTATCTTCTTTGTTTGTGTTTGGGTATTTTATTGAAGAATATTCTCCATGCGGGTCTAGAACAACAACAGGAATACCAAAACTTGCTAATTCTTCTAAAAGCACTCCTACTGCATAGGATTTTCCTGCTCCAGATTTTGCAAGTACAGCAAGATGTTTTGTTATTATCTTTTTTGGATCAATAAATGCTTTTAATTTATCCTGTCCTTCAAGGTATCCAAGATATAAACCATTATCCTGCAATCCAAGAACTTCTTTAATTAACTCTTTGCTTGCAAGAAAAACTTCAGTTTCTGTAGCAAGGGGTGTTCGGGGTAAACGAAGAAAACCGCGTTCATTGCGATAGCCAATTATTGAACAAGATGCTACTTCTTCTTTAGATGTTTTTGTTATTTCATTTACTTGAGCTAAAATATCTCCAACATCTGGGTGTCGTACAGTAATATAGTCCCATTTCTGAGTATGTGACTCTACTTTAAACTTAAATGATGAAGTACTTATTTTACCAAAAGTTCTTCCTAAAGGAATCTGCATTTTACTATGAAATTACATAACAGGAGTTTAAAAATTTATTTGCTTTAGAAGAAACAAATATATACTTGAATAAACTTTACAAATACTTAACTTCTGATTTTAAATTACCCAGACTGCATCTACATCATCTGTTCGCCAGTTTTGAATTATTTCAGAGTTTTTTATTTTTGTTTCTTTACCAACAGAATATTCAAGAATTCCCTGCCAAGCAATCATTGCTCCATTATCGCCTGCTAATTCCAGCGGTACTGAACTAAATTTTACTTTACGCTCTTTGCACATTATCTTCATCATTTCCTGAAGTCTTGAATTAGCTGCTACACCTCCAGTTAATAGCACTTCTTTTTTATTAATATGTGCAATTGCTCTTTCAGTTGCTTCAACTAATTCTGAAAAAGCAGTTTCTTGTGCAGAATAGCATAAATCTTCTTTTGAATGTTTTTTAGAGATTTGTTGTAATTTAGTTTGCAATCCAGAAAAAGCAAAATCCATTCCTTTTAAGGTATAGGGAAGTTTGATATATTTTTTTCCTTTTTTTGCAAGTTTGTCAATTATTGGTCCTGCAGGAAATCCAAGATTAATTGAGCGTCCAAAAGAATCTAAGAAATTTCCAACACCAATATCAAGTGTTTCACCAAAGACGCGATACTTTCCAGAAGTAAATGCAAGAATTTGAGTATTTGCACCTGAGACATATAATGTAATTGGGTCTTTGAATCCAGAAGCTAATTTTCCAATTTCAATATGTGCAATACAATGATTAACTCCAATCAGAGGTTTTTTTAATAAAATAGCTAAAGTTCTTGCAAGAACAGCTCCAATTCTTAAACATGCACCTAATCCAGGTCCTTGGGAAAATGCAATTAAGTCAATTTTTGTTAGAGGAAGTTTTGCTTTTTTTAAAGCTCTTTTTAATACAAACTCCCATAGAAGTAGATGATGTTCAGCTGCTTTTCTAGGATGAATTCCGCCTTTTTCTGTAGAAAAAGTTGATTTTTCATTTGCAAGAATATTTCCTTTAGAATCTACAATGCCAATGCCGAAAGTATGTGCTGTAGACTCAATTCCTAGACAAATCATTTTAGATAATAGAGGTTATACCTGTAGATTCAATTCCTTTTTTAATTGCAGCTTTGTAACCTTTGATTGCTTCTTCAGGAAAATAATCCTCACTTTCAATTATCATTTTTAGTAAATCATGTTTTGCTATTTTTTTATAGAAGTTTCCCCAAAGTAAAGACCAGATTCTTATGTGATACTTATTAAGATCTTCTTCTCGTTCCTTGATTAATGTTCTAATTTTTGGATAGTCTCTTACTAATTCTTTTATTTTTATTTTTTTGTTTTCAAAAGCTTCGATTTCTTTAATTAATTTTTTAGTTATTTGGACTTCATCTTCAATAATAAATTTTGCTACATTTTTCTGAACTTTTTTTATAGCAGTATTGATTGTTTTTAGCAATTCTTCTTTTGCTAATCCTTCTGCTTTATAATTGCTGAAATAATAATCTAGTGCGCTTCTGAATCTTGCTTCAATGTGTTTTAGAATTTGATTTAAGAAATTTGTATAGTTATTTTGTATTGATTTTTTAAGCTTAAGTTTTTTATAAAACTTTTTTATATCTGGTCCGAGAAACCATCTTATAAATGTGTCAGCTTTTCTGATATACTCTTTCATTAGATTTATGATTTCAGAAGTATCTGTAATTGGTTTAACTTTTTTCATGTTGATATATAGGCTTGTTTAGTTAATAAACTTTATTTAAGAATAGATAACTAGTGGAAGAATGATTGTTGCATCGCCTGGAATTGTAATGAATTTTGCAGATTCTTTTACTTTTCCCCAAGAAACAGCTTCTTTCATTCTTGCTCCAGATAATGAACCATCCCATTCTGGTGCAGATGTAATATAGATTGCATAATCTAGTCCTTTTCTAAATTGTGACCACCATATTGTATGGTGTTTTGAGATTCCACCACCAATCATTAATGCTCCAAGTTTTTTTGCATCCATTACAAAAAAATAAAGAGCTTGCTCATCTTCAAATAGGTTGAGTTTAAAATCTTGGTGTTTGTTCCAAAAAGTCCATAATTGAGCACCAAATGCACCATCTAATGGGCCAGGAATAAATACAGGAATCTGGTTTTTCCAGCACCAATATAAAATAGATTCTTCTTTGTTTTTTAATTTTGAAATCTGCTCACCAATTGCCCATACTAATTCATGTACAGACCATTCTTTTTTCTCTTTGTAAAAATTGTTAAGCATAGGCTGAAGCTTGTTTTCAAGTATAGGGCCGTAAGATGTGTCTTTAAGAAAAATGTTTCCTAATCTGAAAAGATGCTTTTGATGAAGTTTTTTATCATCAGCATTCCAGTATCCAGGTATATACTCTTCAAATAGTCTTATTAAATCATGAGCAATTATTGCAGGTGTTGAAATAATAACATCTATTTTTTTCTCTTTTGCTAAATTTTTGATAATGCCTCTTGTGCCAACTGCAATTAGATTTCCTGTTGTAGAAAGAATTTTTTTGCATTTTTTTTGTGATTGCATTTCTTTCCAGATCTCAGCACCAGTTGCTAAATCTTTAGCAGAGAAACCTCCTGCTTTTGAGAATTGCAAAATTAATTCTTTTATTGTTTTTGGAGAAGAAATGTCTTCAATTTTCATTAGAATTATGAAGATTTTTTAAATTGAGAATATCCACATTTACCACAGTGGAATCTATCTGAATGCTCAGCCATAAAGATTCCTGGACCGCATTTTGGGCAAGTTCTTTTTTCTCTTAGAACTGTTTCTCCCTGAACTTTATAAAATTCTGATTTTTTAGTTGATTTACTTGGTTTATGTGCTTTTTTACCTTTTTTTACAACTTTCTTTTTCTTTCCCATTTTTTTTGTCAAGCAAATTTAGTGTTTTTAATTATAACTGATTGCGAACACAGATTTTACTTTTGACTTACCTCCTCTTTTGCTGGTTCAGGTTTTTTTTCTTCAGGTTTTGCTTCTACGGGTTTTTCTTCAGGTTTTTTTTCTTTTTTCTCATTTCTTTTTAGAATATGTTTTGGTTCAATTTTTTTCATTATTTCTGCGTTTTTATAAACATATGCAATTCCTGTTGCAATGTTTGAACCGAAAATCGAGTTAATTTTTTTGATAATAATTTGTCCTTCTTTTTGTTTTGTATTTGCAATTAGCAGGTTTTTAACATCTTCTCGAGAAGGAGTTTTATTGCTGTCTGTTACCTTAAACTCTATTTCTTCTCTGCTGAAAAGAGTATTATCTTTTTTTGATAAAATTTCTATTTTTGTCATTTTATATCCTTATAGCAAATTCGCCAGAATCCTTTATATTTAAATTTTTTGCAATAATGGACTTTTCTGGATCAATGATTATTACTTTACCTTTCCAATTTTCAGATAGTTTTGAAGTTTTGCAAACTGGGCATTTGCTTCCAGTTAACAATCTTTTACACTTTTTGCATGCTTTTTTCATTTTTATCAGCTTTGTTTTTTATTTCCTTTTGGAGTTTCAGTTTTTATTTCTTTTATACGTTCTTCTTCAATCCAATCAAGCTTTCCTAGATATTGCTGTCTCATTGTAAGTCCTATTTTTGGTGATTCAGGGTCTTTTAAACTTACAGCAATGATTCTTGCTCTTACTTTATCTCCTTTTTTTAAGTTCTTTTTTGAGTTTTTTCCCTGCAAGGTTCCTTGCTTACTTAATGAAACAAAATCATCCATTGTTTGTGAAAGATGCACCATTCCTTCAAATGGTCCAAAATCAATAAATGCTCCGAATTTTGCAATATCTCGGATTTCTCCTTCAATGATTTCATTTATTTCAGGAATATAATGAATTGCTTCAAATTCAACTTTATAATATGCACCACCATCTCCTGGAATTAAAACTCCTTCATTGATTTTATTTACTTTTTCAATAGAGATTATTATTCCAAGAACATCATTAACTCTTCCTTCATAGTTTTCGCTTAGTGCTTTTGAAATTGCTTTTTTAAGCTCTTTACCAAAGTCTTCAGGACGTATTCTTACTATTCCTTGGATTTTAGATTTATAATACATAAATAAAACATATAATTGAACGATTTTTAAAGCTTTTGTTTTAGTTTCTGCTCTCAAACTTTCAATTAGTTTAATTTTTTTTTGTTTGTTAGAAATGTGTATTTTATTTTCTCTTGTTTTAGTCTTTCCTGAAATTGAGTATCGTGAGTTATTATTACAACATCCTTGTCTTTTGCATATCTTAGAATTGCATCGTCAGCATATTCTTTTTTTAATTTTATTTCAGAAAACTTTTTGGTTTTTAGTATCTCAATGGCGAGTTTTGCAATATCTTTGTCTGCGCCGCTTTTTGCTTTTTTTGTAAGAGCTTTTAATTCAGCTAATACAAGATTTGGAATTATAACTGGGACATGCCCGTATTTTATTTTTATTGCTTCAAATAAATCTATTTTTCTTTTTACTGAATATAAAATTGCGTTTGTGTCAATAATTACTTTCATAAAACTGAATGTTTTTAAATCTTTAAATTGTTTTTGTCATTATGTATGATTTAAGTGCAAATTTTTATGATAGACGCTATAAGAATGTTCAGTTTGATAAATACAGGATTGCTTTAGCTAATTTAAGTGTTAGAGGTAAAGTTTTGGATCATGGTTGTGGAACTGGATTGCTTTATGAGTTTTTAAGTCCTTTTGAAAAAGGTGTTTTTGGAAAAATAAACTTAGTTGGAATAGATGCTTCAATAGAGATGCTTAAAATTGCATCAAAAAAAGGAATGAATGTTTGTCAAGGTTATATCGAAGCTATGCCTTTTCAAGATGAATGTTTTGATATGGTTTTTTCATTTACAACTGTGCAAAATTCTTTTGATTTAGAAAGAACTTTTTTTGAAGTTAGTAGAGTACTGAAAAAAGATGGCAGTTTTGTTTGTTCTTTTATTCATCATTTTCAATTAAAAGTTGAGCAGGTTT
>CAYTAB010000006.1:0-22620 GCA_964435825.1 Candidatus Woesearchaeota archaeon | reverse complement strand
GAAGATTTAAAAACCTATGGACCTTTCTCAAAAGAAGAACAAAGTGAAATCCCTGAAAAAATCGCAAAGCTTTTAAGGGAACAGAAAAAGGTAAAAATACTTGAAGATGAAAGTCCCAAAACAAATGAATAGATATTGTCCAAATTGTAAAAAGAAAACAGAGCATAAAGTTGTACCTATAAAAAACAAACCCCGACCAAAAACAAAAAAGCATGGTCTAAAATGGGGTGTTAGACATGTATCAAAAATACTTGCAGGCTATGGAGGATATCCAAGGTCAAAGGCAGATAAATCAAAGGTAAGTACTCATCCAAGTTTCAAGCTTACTTGCTCTGTATGTAAAAAATCATCAATAAAAGCATATTCAGATAGAGCAAAAAAAGTGTCTCAGGTGTAAAATGGTAGTTGCAAAAGGTCCATTAAGCGCATTTGTAAAAGTTGTCTGTGATAAATGTAAAAATGAACAAATAATTTTTGACAAAGCTGCAACAACAGTGCATTGCTTGGTATGCGGAGAAAAACTAGCTAACCCAACAGGTGGAAAAGCAGAAATCTTAACAAAAAAAGTCCAGACACTTAATTAATCATTAATTATCTCAAAATGTATAGTAAAAAAGGATTTCCTAAAAAAAACGAAATTGTAATAACTACAATAACACGAGTTCTTCCCCATTCTGTTTTTGTTAAACTTGAAGAATATAATAACTTAGAGGGAATGATTCACACTTCTGAAATGGAAAGAAGAATTGTTCGAAATATGCGGACTTTTTTTAAAATTGGAAGAGAATTAGTTTGCAAAGTAATAGATGTAAATGAATCAAAAAAACAGATAAGCCTTTCACTTAGACGTGTTGGAGCATCACAAACAAGAACAAAAGAAAAAGAATGGAAAAACGAAAAAAGAGCAGATGAAATCCTAAATGTATTTTCAAAAATCCATAAAATAGATATAAACGAAGTTTATTCAAAATTCGCAGATAAAATACTTAATAAATATGGCTTGCTTTATCCAGCATTCACTGAAATATCACGAGGAAATGAAGAAATTTTAGATGAATTAAAAATTGAACCAAACTTAAAGAAAAAAATAATAAAATTAATTTCAGAAAGAATAACAACTCCAAGAATAACAGCAGCTGGACAAATTGAAATATCCTGCTCTGCACCAAATGGACTTGAAATTATCAAAAAAGCATTTAAACTTGCTCAAAAATATGCAAAAGAAAACAAATTTACACTTAATGTCATTTACTCTGGAGCTCCGACTTATAAAATAAAAATAGAAACAGAAGACAAAAAACATCTTGAAAAAAAATATACTGAAATGCTTGAAGTAATGAAAAAATTCTTATCAAAAAATAAAGGAGTCTTGGTGAAAAAAAGTGAAATTCATAATTAAAAAAGAATTTAAGAAAAAACCAAAATTAAAATCTCCTATCCTAATTGAAGGTCTGCCTGGAATTGGAAACGTAGGAAAAATTGCTGCAGATTTCATTGTAGAATCTCTTAATGCAAAATTAATGTATCAAATATTTTTTTCAGGTTTCCCACACTCAGTTTTTATAACTGAAAACGGATTAGTTGAACTTCCAAAAGTTGAGATTTATTTAATTAAAAAAAACAAACATGATTTTCTAATTCTCTCAGGAGATATTCAACCAATAAATGAATCTGAAAGCTATGATTTTGCAGACAAAATAATTGAAATTTGCACAGAACTTGGATGTAAAACAATTGTAACTCTTGGCGGAATTGGATTAACTCCAGATATGAAAAAAGACAGAGTATTTATGGTTGCAACAGATAAAAAAACTCAAAAAAAATACAAGCTTCTTTCAAAAAACATTAAAATTGAAGAAAACTCTGCAGCAACAATTGTCGGAGCAGCAGGTTTATTGCTTGGAATTGGAGACTTAAATGGATGCAATGGCATTTCTTTGCTTGTTGAAACTATTGGAGATCCATATCATCTTGGATTAAATGAAGCACATAAACTGCTTTCTGTAATTGAAGAAATATTCAAACTTGGACTTGATTTAAAAAAATTTAAAAGAGAAATCAAACAAATTGAGAAAAAAGAAAAAGCAGAGTACTCAGAATTAATGAAAAAACTTAGAAAAATGACAAAAGAAACAGACACAAGCTATATTGGTTAGTTAAATAAATCTAAAAAATAAAAAGAAGCTTAAGCTTCTTCTCTTAAAACTTTATATGAAATATCTAAATCAATAAATCCTGTGTTTTTTGCAGTTCTTGAATGCATATCAACAATGTTCTTAAATACCTCAAGTTTTTGCTCAAAAGTTCCATTATTTCTCACTTTATTAATCTTATCTAATGAAACTCCATTAACTTCAATATAAATCATATCTGCATTCTCACCATGTTCAGTTATTTTTTCCTTATAAAGTGACTGCGCAGTTGAAATCATACTATCAAAAACCACATTAGTTAAAGTTTCAACTGGCTTAATCTCATCTATAAGGTCAGTTAAATCAGAGTCATTAACTGCTGTTCCATTTGCAATATTTTTAATTGCATTTGCAAAAGTCTCAATATTATTAATCTGAACATAGCCTCTGTCTAACTCCTTCTCTTGCTCAATAATTGTGTATGTTTTAACTGCTTTATCTAAATCAAAACTATCTAATACAGATTCTAATCCAGATGCTGCTCTCTCAACAAGTCTTACTGAATTAGCTAATGACGAATTTCTATAAATTTCAACAGTTTTATTTAACATTTCAGAAATTCTCTGTTTTACAAAAGTATCAAAAGGTATATGCACAGAGTTATTTGCTTTCTGAGAAATTGTTGACTCATTCAAATAATTGGTTTTATTTAATTTAATATATTCCTTTAAAATACTTCCATTAGCTAATGCATTTCTAAATGTAATCATATCTTCTAAAATCAAACTTGCATCTTCTCCGCCAGCATCAACAAGTTCTTGGCCAATTTTTACAAGCTCTGATTTGTATTTTTCAACATCTTTCTGAGGTAATCCACCCAAATCTTTTTCTCCAATTTCTATAACTCGCTGTCCTCGAGAAACAATATCAATCTGCTCAAATCCACTAATATATTTATCCATTAACTCAACTGTTGTATTTAAAAAAAGAATCTCTCTTTCAGTTAAATTAGAATAAGCTGTTACATTTGAACTAATATTCATTATTGAATCTGCAGTTGTATATACTAATGTTCCATTAACATCAAGATTTCGTACTTCATTAACAAAAGACTCTAAAGTCTCATTAATAGTTGATGAAACATTGTGTAATTCATTAACTGCAAAATTCAGTACATTAACAGAATCAAGCAGTTCTTTTGAAACAACATTAATCTGTTCATTTTTCTGAAACATATAATTTGAATCACCAAGATTTCTTAAAAAAGAAACATTAAGTATAGAATTTTG
Organism: Candidatus Woesearchaeota archaeon; assembly: GCA_964435825.1. Taxonomy (GTDB): domain Archaea; phylum Nanobdellota; class Nanobdellia; order UBA10117; family JABICX01; genus JAFCGM01. Next base: position 19,199 of record CAYTAB010000006.1, on the reverse strand, counting down.
TTGTGGAGATTCAAAAGAAGATTTTATAGCTCTAAATTGTTCTTTAGAAATGTTGTAGAAAACATACGAAGCTATATTCACATCTTCATTAAACTTTTGTTCAAGATTATCAAAAGAAATATTTGCATCATTATTAACAAATAAAGTGTTATTTAAACTATCATATTTTAATGCAATATCATGTCCTTGAAAATCAACATAAAAAACCTCTTGTTCTGCGCTGTCATCTGAATTATCTGATTTCTTATGGTCAATAATATGACCTAAAGTAGCAGCACCTAAAAAAAGACCTACGCCCAATGAACTAAAAACTCTTTTTATGCTGAATTTTCCATCAGGAGTCATATAAAACGGCCTAAATGGTCGGAATTTTGTTTCATAATAAGCTCCATCTTCTGTAGGAATATGAGCAAACAAAAATCTCTGAAGTGGCTCAAACCAACCGCCAAAACCAACAGATAAAGAAGTATTTGAATCCATCACATTTATACTACTACTTTCCTCATCTTTAGTATCTTTTTCTTCAACATTTAGTTTAGTTTTTAATTGCCCTCGAATTGGAGGTGCTGTTCTTTTATCACTTTTTTTTACCATTTTTAATTCTCCTTTTTAAACATAAGATTATTATCCACAACTAAAATTTCTTGCATAGGTTTTAACAACAAATAATAATTAGATATTGAACCTCTTGCATATGAAATAACATTATCTAAAATTGAATCAAATTGAGGATGAGTTCCATACATTGATTCTGCATTTGATATAATTTTTGTCAAATAATCTAGAGCTTTCTCTACTGAATCAAAGGAAACATTATCTTCAAGACCAATTTTTGATAAAAGAACATCAACATCAATTAATTTTTCACTTAAAGAAGGCTCTGCTTCTGAAAGAACCATTTCAACAGAAGACCTGGCAAATTCTGCATCTTTTAAAATTTTTAAATGCCATTTAGCAAGTTGAGTTTTGTATGCAGAGTTCTTAATAGCAGAAAATAATGAACTGATTAAAGGAATATTAGGCAGTGATTTAGGTGATTTACTTTTAGGTGATTTACTTACAAGTGTAACTGAAACAATACCTGTTCCAAAATCAACCTTCTCAGTTTCAAAATTATCCATACTCGCACCTACTTAATAATAGTTACTATCTATGAGAGATTACTATTTAAAAAAATTTATATTCTTAATAAAACAAACTAAAAATCAAAAATAGATGATTGTTTTTTTATAGGATTTTCTTTAATTTGCTCTTTAATATGCGTTAAATCTAAAATTGGTTTTCCATATTCACCATCATAACCTGGCTTGACTTTTAAACGTTCTTCTCTGTTTCTCAAAATTAAATCTGCAATTTCAATATTGCTTCGTTTTACAAGCTCTTGTTTATCCATATCAAACAAAACATAATATTCTGTAGTTCCAGAAACCAGTTTCTCATAAATAATATTTGTTTTCTTGCTTGTAACTCCAACACCTAAGCTCAATGAAATAACCTCAGATAATGGAAGTAAATTATAATGCTGCTCTTTTTTTCTTAAAATAAATCCCTCTTGTCTGTCTGAAAGCTCTAAAACCCTAGATAAAACTCCAATTGTTAATGGATTCCTGCATATTGGACACAATCCATGAAGCTCTTTTGTTTTATAAGGCGTGCATGAAAAATTGCAATTTCTATGACCATCAAAGTGATATTTACCATAACTTGGGTCAACTCCTAATGTTCCAACATATCCTTCACGAGTCCTTATTGCCTTAATAAGATTATCATATGTAATCTCTGATAAATCAAAAATTGTAGCTTCTCTGCCAAGTCTCCATGGCCAGAAACTATGTGAATCAGAATTTGCAAGCAAAGTGTATTTATCTAAACTTGAAAGCATCCAATTCATTTTTGGATTAGAACTAAGCCCCATTTCAATAGCATAAATGTATTTTTCCTGCTCACCAAAAGCTTCTTTTATTGAATCAAAACCAGATTTCTCTCCCAAAACACCAAACCAAGGTGTCCAGATATGTGCTGGAAAAATCTCAATTTTATCTGAAATCTGCTTTAATGACTGAACTACTTCTTCAGCACTCCTCCCAAATATAGGTCTGCCATCATAATCTAATCTTCCAAGAGTTCTTAGATAAGTATTTATTTTCTCAACAGTTTCAATATCTGGTGCAAGCATAACAATATGAATTCTTCTTCCGCGTTTATTTTTTGTATACATTAAACTTATCTCAGAGCTTAAAACAAAATTAAATCCAGTTTTTGATTTTAAAATTCCACTATTATCTTCAATAAGATTAGATTTAATTTCTTCAAGCCATTTTGGATGTGAAAAATCTCCAGTTCCAAGTAAATTAAGACCCTTTATCCTAGCATATTTTTCTAAATTTTCTAAATTAAGCTTAGAAGATGTTGCTCTGGAAAATCTTGAATGAATATGCAAATCTGAATAAATTTTCATAAAATCTATTTTAATTTGCAATATAAAAAAACTTCTTAATTAGAAGGAATAACTTTAACCTCTGTTGAAGCATGAACATTAATCAAATATTTAAGTTTAATAACCAAACGCTCAAGATAATCATTTCCAACACCTGATATTAAAAAAGTGCATTTTAATTTACCAATTCCATCTGAAGCAAAATGAACTTCAGATTCACCTCCACAAGAATTTCTAATTTGTTCTTCTGTCAAATATTGATTACTATTGCCAATTTCAATAGATTCCACACTAATATAATCTAAATCATCATAATAATTTAAATCACTGCAAGAACCCTGGCCTGAAAGAATCTCCTTTGAATTGTCAATTTTTTGAAAAGTAAACCAAACAGAAGTAGAAACAATATTATCTGAAACATAACCATTTGATTTTTGCTCAACAGACAAAACTTTAATTGGTCCTGATGAACTTTGAACAGGTCTTGAACCAACTGGCTCGCAAACATCTGATTCATAATCTGTAGATATACATAAATCTGAAACAGCTGAAGTAAGATATGGACTGCAAACATCTACAGAAATTGAAACAGGTGATTCCTCAGTTAATAATTGTCCTTTATAGTTTAGATTTCTAAAAAAGATTTGATGCGCAGGATATTTAAAAGGCTCACTTGAACCTGGAACTTTTTTATTTCCATATAATATGCCTGTTGAAAGAACCTTTTTTGAATTTTCATTCTGTATTCCAAAAGCTCCTGCATTATTTAAAGAAACATAAATGCTATTATTTGGTATATCATACTCCCCAGTATTGTCAATCTTAACACCAACATCAAAAGTATCTGCTGAAAAAACAGTTTCTCTTGGAAAATGTTCTAAAAACTCAACATTAAGCGAATCTGATGTTGAAAGAAAAAAACTATTATCCTCTTTTTTTTCTTGTTGCAAAGTGCACCCACTTAAAAGAAAAATTAAAACAATTGGAATCAAAATTGCAAATTGCTTATTCATAAAAAAGAGTAACTAACTAAAAATAATAAAGTTTTCTATAATAATAAAAAGCAATAAAAGAACACTTTAAAAAGTGTTCTTAACTGTAACAGCTTTTTGTGATTCAATCATATATCCATAACTTAATTTAACCTCTAAAGTATCTTCAAACTGTCCAACAGAAGAATCAATTGGAACTGTACAACTAAATTCTCCAGAACCTTCAGATAAATAAATTTCCTTAAGAGTGCAGTATTCAAGTTTCTCCTGATTTCCAATTTTAAAAGAAGTCAAAGTAACTTTATTTATATCTTGAGGCGTTAATTTCAAACATTCTTCTCCATCCTTGGTGAATTTATAAACTTCGCCAAAACCTGAGTTCTCAATTTTAATCCTAAATGTATATTTATTATTTCCAGATGCAAACTCAGATGCAGAAACAACTTTTACAGGACCAATATTATTTCTAACTACTTTTTCTCCCTGAACTTCGCAAGTTTCTGTACCAAGTGATTGCCTAAATGGATTATCACTAAAGCAAACATCAATCAAGGCAGTTGAAGAATAAGGATAACATGCTTTTAACTTAAAGTTAAGTGGCTGGTCAGTTGTAATTGGAACTTGATACTTAAAAGTTCCCCATGACAGAGTTTCTATTCCTCCTGGAGAAATTGCCCTATCAATACCAACAAGAACAGGAGCTAATTCAACTGAATTCTTAACAACTGGACTAAAAGAAGCCACATCACTAATTTCAAAAGAATTTGGATTAATTCCCATTAAATGAATTGCCAGTTTATTTGCATCAATTTTTGTCTCACCTTTATTTTCAACAAAAACACTAACTGGAAAAGCATCACCTTCTAAAACAATTTCTGACGGTGCTCCAGGAACAAAATTAACTTCAATTGAATTTGGGCTGTTTAAGTAAACATTACTAACAGCTTCTTCTTTATTTGCACAACCACTAAATAAAAACACAAAACTAATCATAAACAGAATCCAAACAAACATTTTCCAGTTCTTCACCATACTCACCATTTAAATTATATTATGAGTATAACATTTGATTTTTTTAAACTTACCTATTCAACACCAACTTCCAAAGTTCTAATCTTAAGTGGTGCTTCAATTAAAGTAGTGTCCTTATATGTATAATCAATACTTGCTATAATTGGAAAACTATTATAGCGTGAATTTCCTAAAAAGGATTTATCAACAACAATTGGCAGATAAAAATTATGATAATCTTGAGATGAAACTCTTCTAAAAACCTTTATTGCTTCTTTATTCAGAGAATAATTAACTAAATTAAGAGTTTCAGTTCTTCCATCAGGATAGGTTTGAAGTCTCTCAAATTTAACAGGATTTTCAAAATCTCCATATTCTGTAATCACTTGAATTGCAGGATTGTCTGGCAATGTAACTGTAACAGAATTAACTTTTACTATATCTCCATATCCGTTGTTTTTAATAGTAAATGCAATAAACCAGATCTCAAGATACTGATCTGTGCTTATATCTGCAATAACATAATCATTCTGCTTGTCAATTCCAATTCCAACACCAACATTATCTTCAGATATACTCCACGAACGATATGCATTTGAAGAAACTCCTGCAGCAGTTAAAGGATTCTCATTTATCTCAGCATAAGAAGGCTCAAAAACATATATTTGCTTTCCAACTAAAGCAGAAGTGCTATATTTCCACTCCATAATAACATTTTGAAAATTAAGATTTTCACCTAAATCTTCATTAATTTTAATTCCAGGATTTGTGCAAATAAGACGCAGATTATATCTGTCTCTTAACTCAAACTTATTAACTTCATCAGAACCTCTAATCCTGCACTCCCAAGAATTACCATAAATACAATATGAATTAAACCTGCCTATATTTTCTATTTGATTAAGTTTTTGCCAATCGCAAATTAAACCAGAAACCTCCTGTCCATTAATTATATTTTCTCCAAGATCCTTAAAAAAATCTGAATCCATCAATGAAGACAGCATATTAAAAGGAATTTGCTGTTTGATTTCAAATTCAATTGGAGTTTTTTCCTGTATCCCGCCCTCAACTGTTAAATCTCCTCTAACAGACAAAGGTTGGCCCATTAAAAAGAAATCTCTAGTAGGTTGAAAATTATCAACCTTGATTCTTAATGTTTCAATTTCAGAATAATTTGAATTAACCTCTTGTGCAGACATAATCTCTGTTGGGTCTCTACCTAAAACAACAACATTGTAGAGCATATTTATCGGTCCCATTGATTCTCTTTTAAATTCATAAACTGAAGGACCAAAAAACTCTCTTAACTGTTGTGAATATTTTTGACCAATTGCAGTATTTGAATATCCCTCATACAATCCTGGAAAACCAAACCAAAAAACAAACAGCATAAAAATTACCAATAATATAAGAAAAATCATTTTTTTGGCAAATAATTTGCTAAAAATCGAAGAACTAATTCCTTTTGCTTTTGAAGCAGCATTCATGCCTGAAGTCTTCATTTTTCCAGCAAAATTTGAAATATTAAACCGCGCAATGCTGTTAAAATTCTGAGGTTTTTGGGAAAGATTTTTTTCTTTTTTCTCTGCTGCCAATCTAAGTTTTCTGTCATGTTCTTCTTCTTTTCTTTCTGCTTCTAATATGCGTTTTCTATATTGTTCTTCTTCTTTTTCTTCTTTTTTTTCTGCTTCTAATCTACGTTCTCTATATTGTTCTTCTTTTTTAAAATTAGAAAGAATTGCTTTTGATTTTAAAGCAGCATTCATACCTACTACTTTTGCTTTTGAAGCAGTTTTCACACCTAAATGCATTATCTTTCCAGCAAAACTTGTAAACTTAGAAAAGATACCAGATATACCATGAAAGATGCTAGCTATCATTTCCCAACCAACTAAACTATTTTTAAGCTAATTTCACTAAATATCATATCTTTGTCAGGATATATTCTTAATGTATTCTTTCCCTGCAAAAGATTTTGACAAACATCAAAACTTGCACCTCTTAAATCTGATGCTGCAGAAAATAATTCTCCATTAATTGAAAAATCAAATTCTGTATTAACATCTTCTGATTTAAAAGTCAAAATGCACTTTGTTGAAATAAGTTTTGCCTTTTTAAATTCTGTATTACCAACATTAAAATAAATAACAAAAGAATCATCTTCATCATCATTTGGAAGTTTATATTCTATTCTTGCAAAATCAACAGAATAAGCACCACCCTCTTCAACTTCCCATGTTAAATAATTGACCCCCGAATTAAGTATAGAAAGGTCTAATGGAATTTCCAGATGACTTGGAGAAACATCATTAATTAATGGCGGAACTGCATCATAGATTTCATTATCATTTAATAGAACTCGAATCTTTTTGTTTTCCTCTGAAGTTTTTAATTTAGTAATATATGCATAAATTGATGCTTCTTCAACAGAATCTGTATCAAAAACAAAAGACTGCTCAAAAGAAGATTTCTCTTCTTTCTCAGTCATATATGCTCTTAAATCAATTATTGAATAATAATTTGTATAAAAACCAATCGGAAGTGTAACTTTTAAAACAAAATCATTTTTTCCACTTAAAAGCAAATCTCGTGGAACATTAAATACAACCTTACTACCAATATCAGCTGAAACTTTATCAATTAATTCACCATTTAAATAAAGTTTAAGATCTCCATCTCCTTTTTTATCTGAAATAAAAAAAGTAATATAAAAATTCTCCAAAGATTCATCAACAAACAAAGAAAAAGTGCCGATTTTTTCTTTTAGAAGATTGTTCTTTAATACAAAAGAATCATCTACTTGAAAATCACTAACATGATCAGAACTGTCTAAATCAAAATCCTTTAAATTAATATCAACTAACGCATTTCTACTTCTGCTCTCTTCTACAGAAATGCTTTTTGCATTTAAGATATACTGCCCCTCAACTTCATCATCCTTGCCTAAAAGCCTATCTCTTTCATCAGATGGAGTAAAAGATGTTAAAACAACAACAGTTACTATCATTACAATAAAAAGAACAATTAACACACTTACTCCCTGATTAGCAGATTTAATACGCAACATAACTATATTTATAATTAATTGTTTAAATAGTTTATTAAATAGGTTTAAAAATAAAGAAATAGAAAGAGTATTGAAAAATGAAGATTTTGTCAATAAATCAAAAAACAGGTGACTGCAGATTAAAAATTAATACTGCTGAAGATATATGGCATTTAAGCAAGGTATTGGAAAACGGAGACCTTATTACATCTAGAAGTACCTACAAAAAAAAACTGGGAAAAGAAGAGGAACGGCAGAAATCAGTTAGAAAGCCAATAACTGTAACCTTAAAAATATCAAAAATAGAGTTCAATAATTTCTCACTTAGAATTTTAGGAAATATTGTAAATTCAAGCTCAGAAGACATTTCACTAGATGAGTTTCATTCAATTGAAATAACAGAAGGTTCTGAATTAAAGATTTCTAAAAAATGGAGAAAATATCAAATTGAAATATTAAAAAATGCGCAAAATAATTCAAGAACGCCAAAAGCAATAATCTGCTCATTAGATGATTCTGAAGCAAATTTTGGAGAAATAACTTCAGCAGGAATCCATCATTTCTTTCATACTGAATTGGAATTAACAAAAAAAAGATATTCAAATTCTTCAAAAAAAGATCTAAATTATTTAGCATCTGAATTAATAAAAACACTAAAAGAAAAGAAAGTAGAGATACTTCTAATAATCAGTCCTTTATTTTGGAAAGATGAACTTAGAAAAAAAATTGAAGAAAAATATCCAAATACAAAAAAAATACTAACAGAAACAGTTTCAACAGGTTCAGAAAAGGCATTTAGAGAAATTATTACTAAAAAAGCATTTAACAAAATAATAAGCAATGCACACTACATTAAAGAAGAAAAAGAAATTGAAAATCTATTATATGAAATCTCCATCAATTCTAAAAAAGCAGAATATGGTTTAGCGCAGATATCTAAAATTGCAAGCTCTGGAATAATCAAAAAATTGCTTGTTGAAGAGAAATTCCTTAAAGAAAATTTTGAGAAAATATCAAAAATAATAAGCAAAGTTGAAGCCAAGAATGGAGAAGTCATCATATTTGACCCAAAAAAAGATGCAGGAACGAAACTTCGTGGATTAGGAGGAATTGCTGCAATTCTTCACTATAAAATAGAATAGTTTAGCATAAACATTTTAAATCTTAAACTACACCATTAAAGTATGAGAAAAGTAATTTGTATTGACTTAGATGGAACTCTTATTAATTCAACTGAAGCATATATTCTTGCTTTTAATGAAGTTTTCCGAAAAAATAAATTGCTTCCAGTATCTTCTGAAGAGCTAAAAAATGCTTTTGGAGAGGAAACTGAAAAAATAATCATGAGATTTTACCCAACAATAAACAAAAGAAAACTTGAAAAATGCATTGAGGATTTTAGTGAAGCTCTTAAAAAAAATTATGAGAAAATAAAAGCAGTTCCTGGAGCTGAAAGTGCAATAAAAACACTAAGAAAAAAATATAAAATTGCACTTATATCAAACAACTTTAAAGAAGATATTATTGATCTTCTTGAAACATCAGGAATTGGATTTGAAAATTTTGATTTAATTATCTCAAGAGACGATGTTAAAGAAGCAAAACCAAATCCAGAAGGCATATTCAAAGCAAAAATGCTTTCTAAAGAAAAGCCAGAGTACATTATCGGAGATACTATAACAGACATCATTGCTGGAAAAACAGCTGGAATAAAAACAATTGCAGTTCTAACTGGAGCGCAATCAATAAAAAAACTTTGGAAAGAAAAACCAACAATGATTGTAAATAGTATAAAAGAAGTTAGCTCAATATTATAGTATGAAAAAAGAAGAGGTAATCAAATTCGGAAGCTTGATTGCAGTTTTAATACCTGCAGCATTAATTATAAAACCTTTTATCTCAACTCTTCTTTTAGCAGCAATTGTCTCATATGGAATTTATCCATTTCACAAAAAACTGATAAAAAAAATTCCGAGATCTATTTCTTCTCTATTAATTACATCAAGCATAATTATCGGTCTCATTGCACTAATACAAGTCGGAACCAGGCTTGCTTTAAATGAAATGGGTCGAGCATATACATTTATAGCTAACATAAACTACGGACAACTATCTCCTAAACTTGAACCTTTTTTTAGAAAAATAATGGAAAAATTAATAAGTTGGTTTTCATCACAAATCGGAGCTCTTCCTGATTTAATAATTACTATGATTATATTTTTTATAGCAATGTTTTACATGCTTTATCGCGGAGAAAAATTCTACAAAAAAATTACAAAACTCATTCCAATTAACACAAAAGAAAAAAACCTGATTCTAACAAAAATAAAAAATAGCATTAATGCATTTATTTACATACAACTTTCAATTGGAATTTTGCAAGGAATTGTAGCTGCAACCGGTTTTATGATTTTTGGAATAGAGTATGTGTTTTTTGCAGCAATTGGAGCTGCGTTATTATCTATCATTCCAGTGCTGGGCTCAGCAATGTTATATCTTGGAGCTTCAATTATTTTAATTTTATCTGGAAGAGTTTTTGCAGGAATTGGATTATTAATTTTCGGAATCGGAATTTCTGGAACCCTTGATGTAATTATCAAACCAATGTTGTTTGGCAGAAAAATAAAAGCAAACCCATTACTTAATTTCATTGGAATTTTTGGAGGACTTAAATTATTAGGAATTGCTGGAGCAATTCTAGGACCAGTTATTCTATCTGTTGCATATGCTTTAATTGAAGAAATATTAAGGAATTACAATAAAAATGATGAAAACACCGCTGCTTAGAAGTGCATTAATTAATATAAGCATAGTTGTAATTGCAATTTTCTTATCTCTATTTATGTATGTATTGATTAATTCAATTAAAACACCTTATTGGTACTTTTCTGCAATAATGCTACTGCCAATAATCGTAGCAGCAATAACAATATATATGTCAATTAAAATTCTTTAATCTTCTTTGTTTTAATTGTAATTTCTGTAGCAGGATTTTCACTATATTTCTTAGAAACATTCATTGAAAAAATCTGACTGTCATCTTTCCAAAAAACTCCATTTAAAGCATCCTTAACCAACTTAACAAGATTATCCAAATCAGGTCTTTTAATATGAGGTAATCCCTCTTTACGCATAATTTCTGCTTTTTTCTTTGGAGTTGATTTTGGGATTGGCATAAAAAAAGTAATATCTAAATGAACAGGCTCTACAATTGGAAGCTCTGGCTTAAATTTCCTAACTTTCTCAATCAATGATTTTTCAGCTGCCAAAGTTTTAGCTGGAGTATAAGTTGATACAAATTTACCAAATCTCCGAAACCTTGGTCTTCCTTTTGCAACAGGAATTCCAGGAACTTTAAAAGAAAGTTTCATAAAATAAAATAAAAATACTAATATTTAATATTTCACTAACTCAAAAATATTTCAATCTTATCCATATCATGTAATCTATAATCTAAACCAACTTGCTGACCCTGAAACTTAACATTTTCACCCCAGACTTTTGCAAATCTGAATTTTTTAACAAAGTCCTTATGAATTTTTTTTGCAGCATCTTCAACAGTGCTTCCCTTTATTAAAACAAGTGGATGATTATCCTTTTTCTGACCTTTAACTATTGTTAGAATTCTAATTAGGTTTTGTTTTTCCCATAATTTTTTAACTAAGTTTGAATCATCAAAATTAGACCGCATCACTTTAATATGTGGGATTTTAGTTTGAAAATTCTCAACACATCTAATACCTGTTTTAATAAGTAATATGCCTTCTGCTTCAAGCTCTTTCTTAATCAGCCCATATTCCTTTGGTTCATTGCAAACAACAACAATAAAATCTGCATTACGAATTAATGAAAAAATCTTTTTATATTCAGGATTTTTAGATGCTCCTTTGTAAAGTGCTGGAACCTCAATTCCCTGTAAATAAATACTGCCATAAGGAATCATCCGAACAACTGGAATTGTTGTTGTAAATGCATAAGATTGAATTTCAACAGGTGTTTTTGACAATTTAGAAAGAAGGGTTGATTTACCTGAATTTGGAAAGCCAATAAATGCAATCTGACAAGCTCCTGTTTTTTTGATAGTAAACTCACTTGCCTTGCCCTTACTTGATTTCTGCTTTCGTTCATATTCTTGCTGTGATAAAAGTTTTGAAAGTCTTGTTTTTAAATTAGCAAGAAGTTTTTCACTAGACTTATGCTTTGGTGCTTTAGCAATCATTTCACGCAAAGCTTTAATCTTCTCATGCGTAGTTGAAGCTTCATGAAATTTTTTCTCAGCTAAAAAATACTCCTGACCTGCATTAACTGGCATCTTATTTTTAAGAAAAATGCATAATTTTTAAATATTCTCAAATTTCAATAAATTTATAAAGTCCCAAACATCTAAGATTATTATGATAACTGCATACATTTTACTAATGGTAGAAGCAGGACAAGAAGAAATTGCAATAAACAAGCTTCTTGAAAATGATGAAGTTAAAGAAGCAAACATAGTATATGGCCAATATGATATTGTTATGAAGATCCGCGTTAAAAACATTAAAGCTCTTGAAGAGTTTATTTTAAAAAATGTAAGGCCTATAAAAGAAATTCAAGAAAGCTCAACATTAATCTCAACACATGAGTAAAAATAAACTAATTCTAACTTGATTTAACTATTTTAAAATAGCTATTTTTTAAATATCAACTACACTCAAAGTTTAATAACTAATTCCGCGAACAAATAGGCCCAAGTAGCCAGTTTCTCTAATACTAAGCTCTTCTGCTCTTTAAACTCAGCATGTCAAGACCCTGACGAAAAAGAAGAGATGCATGCCAGAAGAAATCAATGACAAAGTTCACTATGGCCTATATCTCTGTCAAAGATTTTAAATTACATGCAGTTGCTCTCCTTCCTCAGATGTTCATCTATGTAACATCCTACTCGGTTTGCCTTGTTCTTTATTTACATAGCTATCTTAAATTAAATAGTTTTCTAAGCAAAACTAGCTTCAGCAACAAAAACAATTTCATATAAAAATTCCTTAAAATCTAAATTGCGAATATCAAAACCTAATTTTGTAAGTTCTTTCATCAATTTTTCAGTATTTGAAAGAGAAGAATAAGTAAATAAAATTTTGCCATCTGTTGAAAGATGCTTTTTTGCTTGCTTAAAAAATCTCAGTGTAACTTCAATACCTTCTTTTCCACCAGACCATTTATTGGAATTAAATTGCTTTTCTGAATCACTTGGAAGATAAGGTGTATTAAAAATAATCAAATCATATTTTTTATTTAAATCAATTTTCTCAAATAAATCTGAAACATAGGCTTTAATTTTAAGTTTATTTTTTTTAAGCTTAGAAATAGCTTGTTTGTTAATATCAACTGCATCAATTTTTGCAGATTTATTAACTTTTCTTGCAGTTTCTGCCTGAATGCCTGAACCAGTGCCCATATCTAAAATATTTTTTGCAGTTTTAGAATAAATCTTAACCTGACTGGCAAGTAAATAAGAATCTTCTGCAGGCTCATATATTTCTTCATCCATATTTATTAATGACAAAAAGAGTTAAAAAAGATTATCTATACATTAAAATATGGCTGGTGAAATAAGCACAACAATTATAACAAACATTGTAACTGCACTGGTTATAAGTTCAGCAACATTGTTTTCAGTTTTAGTCAAAGAATTAGCCAAAGAAGAGCTGATTAAACAAAAAAAATTATCTGAAAAAATAGTTAAATATAGATACATCTTCTCAATTCTACTCGGAATTATATCTGGTGTTGTGATTTATCAAATAAAAGAAATATCTTTCATACTGTTCATAATTTCATTTCTTTTCTTTAGCATTGCATATATTGTTTTTGATTTGAAAAAAGCAATAAAAGACTCATTTATTCAATCAACAATAATTGCTTTGCTTTCAATAATTATTTCAATCCTTCTGCTAGTTATTATAAAATAAGTTCTCATTTAAAAATTAGAAAAGTTTTTAAAACCCTGAGTTAAACTGAGAAAAGTGAACAATCATGGCATCAATATTTGACATTGACCCTCAAAAATTAATTGAAGAAGTTGCAGAGCATCTTAAAAAAGATTCAGCTATTGTTCCGCCAGAATGGGCTTTATTTGTAAAAACCGGTGTACATAAAGAAAGAGTTCCAGAAAATCCAGATTGGTGGTTTATACGAAGCGCTGCAATATTAAGGAGTATTTACAAAGAAGGAACAATTGGCGTTTCAAAACTAAGAGCAAAATATGGTGGAAAACAAAACAGAGGGAGAAAACCTTCAAAATTTAAAAAAGGTTCTGGAAACATAATCAGAAAAATCTTGCAGCAGCTTGAAACAGCAGGACTTATTGAAAAACAGGAAAAACAAAAAAAAGGCAGGAAAATAACTAAAAAAGGACAGGCATTGCTTGATTCCACTGCAAGTAAACTATCAAAATCAAAAAGCAAAACAATTGCAAAAACAAAATAAAATGGGAAGCATAAAAACTTCAGGAAAAAAGAAAAGATTAATCAAAAAAGGTAAAAGCACCAGATGGGCACCTTTTTGGGCAGTTCCAAAAGTATTTGGTATTGGAAGAAAAATACATCCTTCCAGAATCACAAGCAAAAAAAGGAACTGGAAAAGAAATAAAATAAAAGATTAGATTTTCAGCTGTTAAAAAACAAAAAATGAAAGATAAAGAAACAAGACAATATATCATTCCATTAAGAAAAGAATTCCTAAAGTCTCCAAATTGGAGACGAACTAAAAAAGCAGTTTCTGCACTGCGCGCATTCTTAAAAAAGCATACTAAAGCAGATAAAATAAAACTTGGAAAATGGCTTAATGAAGAATTATGGTTAAAAGGTTCAAAAAACCCCCCTTCAAAAGTTAAAGTAAGTGTAACAACAAACAAAGAAAAAATTACAGTTGATAAAAAGAAAAATCTTGAAAAAGAAATTCTTGTTGCAAATGCAGAACTTGCTGTTCTTCCTGCAAGAGCAAAACGCCTTGAAGAAAAAGCAAAAAAAGTGAGAGAAGCTGTCAAAAAACTTGAACAAAAAGAAAAATCAATGCTTGAAAAAGCAAAAGAGACACTAAAGGAAAACAAAGAAGAAAAAGCTTCAAAAGATACAGAAAAGAAAAAAGAAACAAAAACCGATGCTAAAGTAACTAAAAAGCAAGAAATACAGATGAAAAAATAATTGAAAATTTTATATATCTTAACACATAAAGTTATTTATGGTTCATTTATGGCATGATATTTCTCCAAAAAAAGGTTCAAAAATCAATGTGATTATTGAAATTCCTTCAGGCTCAAAAATAAAATATGAACTAGATAAGGAAAATGGAGTTATTAAGGTTGACAGAATATTAAACTCTTCAGTTTTTTATCCTGGAAACTATGGATTTATTCCACAAACTCTTGAAGAAGATTCAGATCCATTAGATGTTCTAGTTATCTCTCAAAGCGCATTACAAATAGGAACTTTAGTGGAATGCAACCCCATCGGAGTTTTAATCACAATCGATGATGGAAAAAAAGATTATAAGATACTTTGCGTTCCTGCATCTGACCCTTATTTCAAAAAGATAAAAGACATCAAAAACCTTTCTCAAGAAACAAAAATGGAAATCCAAGAATTTTTCAAAACATATAAAAGTCTTGAAAAGAAAAAAATGGAAGTAAAATCAACAAGAAACAAAGCTTTTGCAGAAAAAGTTATAAGCAAATCAATTGAGAATTATAAAAAATGGCGCATGTAAAAAAAACAAATTTTAATGGAGATTCTAATATTGGTATGTATGCTATAGCAACAGATACTTATTGCCTAGTTGGAAAATCAATATCAGACAAACACATTCAAGAATTAAAAGAAGTGCTGAAAGTGCCAATTTACAAATTAAGAATTTACAGAACACCTTTTTTAGGTATTTTTGTGGTTGCAAATTCAAATAAAATACTTGTTCCAGATATCATTTTCAAAGAAGAACTTGAAGAATTTAAAAAAATAAAAGAAGCTAAAGTAGAAGTTATCAATACAAAAAATACTGCATTAAACAACAACATTATTCTAAACAACAACATTGCAATAGTTAGCAAAGAATTCACAAAAGAAGAAATCGCTGAAATAAAGAAAAAACTTGGTATTAAAAAAATACTAGAAATCAGCTCTCTAAATCAAGCTGTTCCAGGTTCATATGCAGTACTAACAAACAAAGGTGGAATAGTAAGCTCAGAAATTTCTAAAAAAGATTTAGATAAAATAGAAAAAGAAACAAAATTTGAAATTGGAATTGGAACAGTAAATATGGGTTCAAACTTTTTAGGTGCAGGAATCATAGCAAATTCAAATGGTTTTTTAATAGGAGATCTAAGCTCAGGTATTGAAATTGGCAGAGTAGATGAAAGTCTGGGATTTTTAAATAAAAACTAAACAGAACAGCTTTTTTTAATAAAATTCTCTTTCAAAAATTTAAAAATAGAAACTAATAAAAATAAGAGTTGTATTTGTATTAGATATGGGGCTAATGAAGAGGTGGTTTGATCGAGCAGTTGAAAAAATGGATGATCGAAAGATAATTAGCTTTCTAAAAAAACAAGATCGTTTCTCACATATAATAAATAAACTATCTGCACACCTAAATGAGCTTTTAAAATATCAGGAAATTCTAGAAAATAGGTTAAATGAACTTAAAGAAAGCATGTTGTTGGAAGAAAATGACCATAGAAAAAGATTAATTGAACTTGAAATAACAAAAATAACACTTCAAATAGAATCTATTGAGAAAAAAATTTCAAATGAAATTGAACGAGAGCTTGAAACACTTCATAGCTTGTCTGTTGACACATATAGAATTGAAAGTATCTTAAAAGGAAGAGAAAGATTAGACATAAGAGAAAGAGATAGTTTAAAAAGTGCCATACGTAGAGTGGCGTGATAAGTTCTTTATATCAAAACGCTTTTAATATTAACCGTATTTAAATATCAAATGGTAAAAAAAGAAGAAAAACAAAATTATGAGCAATTAGCAAAATTGCAAGCCATGGACCAACAAATAAAAATGCTTGAACAGCAATTTGCTACTGCAGAAATGAAAGTAAAACAAATCACTCAATTAAAAGAAGTTATTAAAAATATAAATTATTCTGAAAAAGATTCTTGTTTTTCTGAAATTGGATTAGGTATTTATGCTGAAACTAAGATGAACAAACAAGATAAATTTCTTATTAATATTGGCGCCAATATTTTAGCAAAGAGAAGTAAAAAAGAAATAAAAAACATTCTAGAATTTCAATTAACAAAACTTGAAGAATTCCAGCAACAAATAATAAATGAAATTGAAAGAATTGCAAAACAAGCAGAGCAAAATGTTTAAATCACTAAAAAAAGTTTTTTCAAAATTCATAGAAAAAACTGAAAAAGCAAGTCAAAAAAAAGAAGAAAAGAAAATAGAAGCTTCTCTTGAAGATTTTGAAGAAGAATTAATCACAAATAACATTGCTTATGATATTGTAGAAAAAATCCTAAAAAAAACAAAAGAAGAACTAAAAAAAGGTAAGATAAATAAATCAAATATAAACAAAATCTTAAAAGAAATAATAACTGAGTCACTAAATGTAAAGCAAATTGACATTATTAAACTTTCAGAGCAAAAAAAACCCCTAATCATTATGTTTGTTGGAGTTAATGGTGTAGGTAAAACCACATCTATTGCAAAAATAGCAAATCTATTCCAGAACAACAATAAATCTGTTGTAATTGCTGCAGCAGATACTTTCAGAGCAGCTGCAATTGAACAACTTGAGATACATGCTAATAAACTAAAAGTTAAATTAATAAAACACACTTATGGTGCAGACCCTGCTGCAGTGGCTTTTGATGCTAAAAAACATGCAGAATCCAAAAATGTTGATATTGTTCTAATTGATACTGCTGGACGGCAGCATGCTTCAGAAGATTTAATGAATGAATTATATAAGATAAAAAGAGTAATTAAACCAGATTTAACACTTCTTGTTGTTGATTCTTTAACTGGAAATGATGCTTCTGAACAAGCTAAATTCTTTAATGAAAAAATTGAAATTGATGGAATTATTATAGCAAAAACTGATGCAGATGAAAAAGGCGGAGCAATTATATCAACAGTTTATGAAACTAAAAAGCCAATCTTATTTTTAGGAACTGGGCAGAAATACAAAGACCTTAAAAAATTTAGTAAAGAAGAAATTATAAAAAAAATACTTAGTTAAAATGGTGTTAGAAAAATTAAGCACCTCTCTCAGAGATGCTCTTAAAAAACTCACAAAAAAAGGATTTGTAGATAAAAAAGCAGTTATAGATCTGTCTGCTGAAATAAAAAAATCATTAATTTCTTCAGATGTTAATGTTAAATTAGCTAAAGAAATTGCTCAGAAAATTCGAGACCGCGCATTAAAAGAAAAACCTGCAAAAACACTTACAACAAAAGAGCACACTATAAACATAGTATATGAAGAAATAACAAACTACCTTGGAAAAGAATTCTCAGAATTGGATCTGTCAAAAAAACCCTCAAAGATATTACTCTGCGGACTATTTGGAGCAGGTAAAACAACAACTGCAGGTAAACTTGCAAAATATTTTAAGAAAAGAGGATATAAAGTTGCATTAGTTCAAACAGATACTTGGCGTCCAGCAGCTTTTGCTCAACTAAAACAACTTTCAAATGCAGTAAAGGTAGATTTTTTTGGAGATGATTCTGCAAAAAAACCATCTGAAATAATAAAAAAATTTGAAAAAGAATTTAAAAAATATGATATAATTATTATAGATTCTGCAGGAAGAGATGCTCTAAACAAAGAATTAATCAATGAAATTAAAGAAATTAATAAGGCACTTCAACCAGAAAACAGAATTCTTGTTTTATCAGGAGATATTGGTCAATCTGCAGAAGAGCAAGCAAAAAAATTCCATGATTCTGTGGATATTAATGGAGTAATTATTACAAAATTAGATGGTACTGCAAAAGGAGGTGGTGCATTATCTGCATGTTCAGCTACAGAAGCAAAAGTAAAATTCATTGGAATTGGAGAAAAACTTGATGCAATTGAAGAATTTAAACCAAAAAATTTTGTTTCTCAGCTTCTTGGAATGGGTGACTTAGAAACTCTTCTAAAAAAAGCTGAAGAAGCAATTGACAAAGAATCTGCTGAAAAACTTGGGAAAAAAGTGCTTTCTGGTAAAGAAATGTCTCTCAATGATTTATATGAACAAATGCAATCTATTAAAAAAATGGGTCCAATGAGCCAGATTATGAACCTAATTCCTGGAATGGCTGGAATGAACATTCCAAAAGATGCTCTAAAAAAACAGGAAAAAAACATTGACAAATGGAAATATATTATGGATTCAATGACATTAAAAGAAAAAGAAAAACCTTCAATCATCAAAGGTTCAAGAATTAAAAGAATTGCATTAGGTTCAGGTAGCAAAGAACAAGATGTTCGCAACTTATTAAAACAATATACTCAAATGAATAAAATGATGAAAATGATGTCTAATCGCTCTGGACAAATGAAAAAACTAGCAAAATTATTTGGAAAAGGCAATATTCCAAAATTGCCAGGTATATAAATAAACAAGTGAACAAAAAGTTTTATAAGATTTCTTCTTATTTTCTTTAAAATGATGCATAAAATTCTTGAAAACCAACCAGAAGTTACTAAAAAATGGTTTTTAGAAAACTGGGA
>CAYTAB010000005.1:0-23800 GCA_964435825.1 Candidatus Woesearchaeota archaeon | reverse complement strand
GATTTCCTTAAAATCATAGATCTTATCTCCATTAAGAGGCAATTTAACATTTGCTTCTTTATATAAAACAGCATCCCCATTAATATAACCTATAAACCTGCCGCTCTGGGGTTCAATTAAAATCATATTATTTAATCTATAAATATGTTCTACAGAAGTTATTTTTTGTTTACTCAATGCAATAATACAGTGTCCTCCAAGTTCCTCTAAATCATGGAAGAAACCACAAACAACTGCAGGATACTTATATCCTATAAATTCAACTGTCCTTGCGTTTGGATACCACCAATAATCTGTTAAAATGTACGCGTCTGAGGTAGATTCGTCAGGATACCAAGTTTCAAGAATAAAGGTGTCATTTTGACATTTTTCTAAGATATAATTCCATTCTGCCTTGTAAAAGAAAGAATAATCTTCACAATCACCGCCCCCGTTTCCTCTAAATTCCCAAATAGATTGTAGCTTATCTGAAGAATTACTTGTATATTTATCTATCTTATAATGCAGCTTATAATAGTCATAATTTATCAAGGCAATGTTTGCAGGTTTAACATAACATTTTCCTTCAGTAGATTTATCTACAATATATTTATCAAACCAAGCCAAATCTGATTTAATCTCTCTTTCTGTTTCGTCAGTAAATGAATTATAAATGTTTGAGTTTTGAGAAAACCAAGAAATTGATTCATTTATATCCTTTTGATATTTTTCGATCTTATCAATTACATTTTCAATGTCAGAAAACAACTCTTCGTAGTCCTTAGAAACGGTTTCAACCTGAGTCATAAGTTCTTGTTCTGTTTGAACACACTCTTGACTTATTAGTTCAGAATTATATGTGCAACTTGAGAATAAACCAAATAAAAATAAATTAACTAAAATGGAAAATAATAAACTAAGTGTAACTACACATAAAAGGACGATTAGAATGATTGTTATTCTTTTTTTTGATTGTTTTTTTAAAAGTTCTTTTAACATTTTACAGCATCAAAACGTTGAAGACTATTACTAATAATACAAAAATCATTTCAATTATTGAAAGAGCTAAACCAACATAATGCTCAAATTCATTCTTTTTTTTCTTTTTTTTCTTTTCCTTATCTGAACAGAGATAAACAATTATGGTTATAACTGGGTTTAATAAAGCAAATGCTCCCCACAAAAACTTCTGAAGTTTTGTTTTATTCTTCCTTGAAAATTCTTTTGAGACAACAAATAATGCAATTATGTTAAGTATCATTCGCCTCAACTATCTCCAAATTACTTTTATTATTGAACCTTAAAAACATTATTATATCATAGGTCTACTGTGTTCAAGTTACCATAGTGTCTTTTAAGCCATGGCCTGTTAAAATCATTACTGTTTTTGATTTAGGTTTTAATTTCAGAGCTGCTGCATATGGTGCTGCACCAGAAGCTTCAACATATAAACCTTGGTGAGCAAGTTTTGCTTTTGCATTTCTAAGCTGATTATCTGTAACTGTAATTGTTTCTCCTTTTGATTTATGGATTGCATAAAGGCATTCTTCACCATAATTTGGTGCTCCGCATGAAATTGCAGAAGCAATTGTTTTTGGATTTTTGATTATTGGAATTTTATCTAAATTATTTTTAAATGCAAGATCTACAGGATTACATGCATTGCTTTGAACACCAATTATCTTAGGTATTTTTGCAATAAGTCCTATCATTTTTAGCTCTACAAGAGCTTTGTAAGTTGCATAGCAAAGATTTCCCATTCCAATTGGAAGAATAATTTGTTTTGGTTCTTGGAATTTTAATTGATCAAGAATTTCAAAAGCAACAGATTTCTGGCCTTCTTGTCTGTAAAGATAATCTCCTGTTAAGTAAATTCCTTTTTTTAGCCAAAGTTCTTTTGTTTTATTTAATGCCTTTGTATAATCTCCAAAAACTCTATGTAATTTTGCACCATAGGAATGTATTTGTTTCTTTTTTGTTATTGTTGCTCCAAGTGGAACATAAATTTCTGCTTTAATTCCTGCACGAGCAGAATAAGCTGAAACTGACGCACCCATATTACCTGTTGAAGCACATATTACTTTTTTTATGCCTCGCTGTTTTGCATGAGTAATTTCAACTGAAGAACCGCGGTCTTTAAATGAGCCTGTTGGATTAACTCCTTCAAATTTAAAAAGCATATTTGGATTGTTAACTTCAGGAACAAGTGGTGTACCGCCTTCATCTAAAGAAATAATATTACTTAAATTTGTAATTGGATAAAACATCCAATATTTCCAATGATCAGGTTCTGCTCTTAGAAAATCATCTTGCATAATTTTATTTTTAATGTCTTTTTCTTTATAATGCACAACTATTGAACCACCGCACTCATCGCACCAAAAAATTATTTTATCTGGTGGAAACTGTTTTTTGCAATGAAAACACTCTAGATAAGAAATATGTGGCATATTCAAGTATATAGTGTATTAAATAAAAAGTTTGCTTAGTTATATTTAATATTGTATTTCCGAGTGAAAACAAACTGACATTTTTTATTATTGCATTTAAGCTCTCCTGGTGGTTTATTTGCACCTCCAGGTCGACATGAAACATTATCACAACTGCCCCGCATCATAAAAAACACCTGTATATAATTTCGGTTGACTGGAAGAAACTCTGTGGTTGAAGCGCAACAATGAGTTGGAAAAGCTTCACAATCTTCATCTTCTACACAAGAATAAAGATAATCTTCTTGAGGAGGATAATTTCTAAATTCAAACTTACTTTTTAAAACTTCAAACTTATCAAGAATCAGTGTTGTGTTCTCACTATCAAGAAAAATGCTAATTTGTGAAGTTGGTTTTTCTAAAAAAACATAATGTTCTTGAACTGATAAATTATTTTTCTCTTTTTTTTGCAGATAAATTTGATTTATATATGAATCAAAATTCATATACATCTCAGTGAGGTCATTTGTGCTTTTAAAATAAATTCTTATTAAGTAAAGGCCTTTATCTAAAGGAAGTTTGTTTACTAACCTGTCTTTTACTCTCGCAGTTTTAATTGCAGTATTTTCAGAATATTCAGGATCAGTATCAATAATCCAGGTAATATTCTCATTAGTCGCAGTTCTTATTTTCTGAAAATCCTCTGCCTCAAGAGTAATGACATAATCAAATTCATGCTCCTGATAAACAACTGGAGGCAGTATATTGTATTGATGTGCAGGTGTTTTAATAAAAATCAGCAAATAAAAAATAAATAAAACATATAAAACAAAAGAAAGCAAGGTTAATATTACAAATAGATAATATTTTCTTTCATGGTGCTCTTTTTTAAAAAAGAAAAAATAAACTAAAACACCAATTAGTCCTGTTAAAACAATTAAAGCAATAAGATAATATTTTGTTTTTTTAGTAAAATCATAAGTCAATAAATCATAAATTGAATAAATCATAAATGCTGGACAAATTATAAATACAAATACTGAAAGAAAAATAAAAATGATAGTTTGAGAGGGAAGTAACATATTTCTTTTTGTTTTTAAAAATATTTAAATTAATCGTAGTATTCTACAAGGCATCTTTCACCAATTGTAAAAATTCTTGGATGATGGCTTTTAGAGATTTTTGCAGTAACATTTACTCCACCAAGCTTTACAGCTGCAAGATCTGTTTTTTTAGTTACAATTACGAGAACATCAACACCATCAACAACTAAATTAATGCGTTCTCCAGGATAATCAATCTCTTTTACAGTTTTTATTGCATCTAGCTTTACTAATTTATCTGCAGGAGGTTCATAACTTAAGCACCCAGATAAAAGAAATATTAATATCAATAAAAGAGAAACTATTTTTTTCATATAAAGGAAAAAGAATTTAATTAATATAAAAGTTTATTTTTCATCTGGTTTTTTCTTACATTCTTCTGAAACAATACAATTATGGCATTTTTTTGAATTTGAGTTATAAAAATCTTCAAATCTTGGTGGAGGATTTCCAAGAATCCAATTATTAATGGTTTTTAGATTTTTTTCTGCAATATTCTCAAATCTATTTGCAGGAAATATAGATATTAATTTATCTTTGTCATATTCAAAAAACCACAAGTCATTTGATAGTGTAATGTTCCAAGGATTTAATCCAGTTTCTCTTTCAAATAATGTTTTGATGTAGTTAAATCTATCTTTAATTAATAGAGAATATGCTGCATTCTGAACTATTGCCCGAGGATTTATGCTTTTTTTTATCTCAAATGGGGCAACATTTATTTTTTTCTCATTATTTTTTTTAAAAAAAACAATACCGTCAGGTCTTCCCACTAACCTGTCTGAATAAATTGATTTGTAATTGCCATATTCTCTGATGTAACTTATTTTTATGTTTTTTTGTGAAAGATCCTCAACAATATCTACCATTCTTGTTAAATTTCCAGATATCCATTGCTCCTGTTCTTTAGAAAAAACTTCTTCAAGAATAGCTTCAATGTTCTCTGAATTAGATAAATTTAAGTCAAAAATTTGGTTATTGGTAGCACTGGCATTATGTATGCATTCTTCTAAGTTTATTTCTCTTAAAGCAGTTTTTACACGCTGCCTTGATTTGTTGTTTAAATCTCTGATTTTTTGAACAAAATTATCAATTTTCTGAGCATTTAGTGTATAATACATCACTTCAGATACAAGATCATGCATAATTATACTTTGAAGATAAAAAAAAGAATGCTTTGGCGAAACCCAATATGCTTTTAGATATGCCTTTCTTGGACAATCTACAAAATCTGCAATAAGGGTGGCTGTTGGTTTCTTTAACACTTTCATTTTTTAAACTGAAAAAGCATATCCCATGACATTGGCTTGTTTTTGATATTATCTAAAAGCTCTCTTTTTGACCAGTAAAAAATATAATCCTGTTTTAGAGTAGTCTTAACAAAATCAGGTGTTAAATGAAGAACTTCTGCTTTATCAGAGAAAATGCTTTTTTTAAAGTGTAAATGTTCTTTAGAGAACTCGCTTTGAAGCAATTGACCTTGTTTAAGTGCATCAGTTGTTAGTTTCTCAAATCTTTCATATATAAAAAATTTGATTTGATTTGCAATAGTTAATTTATTAGCTTTTTTCTCTAAAGATTGTAATTTTTTATATCCTTTTGAAGTTAGTTTAAATGTGTTGAAATCTGATGCAGAAGTCAATGGTTTTAAGTCTTTTCCAAAACGTTCAGCAAGGTTTGTTTTTTTAAGATAATCAAGATTGCTAAGTACATTCAAGAAACGATTTGCATTTTTTTCAGACATAAATGCATCTACAAAATTTGTAGTTAATTCAATATCCTCTAGGTCTGGTAATGCAAATAATTCAAGTCCAAGCAAAAGAGATATTAAACGATTGTTGTTTCCAATAAATCCCCAACTAAGTTGATTTAATTGTTCAGGTTTAAGAAGAGAATAATTTTGTGAATTTGGGCTTTTTTTAAAATTAAACTCTCCAAGATATGTAGGGTTTTGAAAAACATGATCACAGGATTCACATCTAATTCGCGGAGCAATCATTTTAAGAGAATCTTCAAGCTCTTCAAATTCATAAATTTGCTTTACAGGAAATTTCTCAGCAGGATTTAAATCACAGGTATGCAATAGTTGCTCAGTGAAAATCAAATTAGAGTTATATAAAATTGCTGGGTGAAAACCAAGAGAGGTTAATCTACCTCTTGAATCAGAAAGAGTTTTTTCAAGAGTTGATTCACTGCCAAATTGCTTTTTTAATTCAAGTTCAAATAAATTCTGAATTCCAACTGAATTAAACACTTTAATTGGTAGTGGAAAATATTGATTAACTGGCTTCATCTAAAAAATAATGCAAGAAAAAGTTAAAAGCATTTGTTTAACGCAAAATTATATTGTAATTTTTTCAAGAACATCCTGTGCTAAAATAAAGTTGGCTTTTCTTGAAAAGAAAGCGCCCGGAGGGAAATGTCCACTTGACTGAACTTTTTTCCAAAAAGTTCTCAAAAACTTGTTTCTTTTAGAAACCTGGCTTTTCTTGAAAAGAAAGCGCCCGGAGGGAATTGAACCCTCGACCTATGGTTTTCTTGTTTTTTCTGTTAACGCTTTTGCGCTGAGCAGAAAAGGGTTATTACAAGACCATCGCTCTACCAGACTGAGCTACGGACGCAACAGACCTTCTTTCAAAAAGAAGCTCCACCAAGAAACAAATGTTTCTTGATAAGAAATAACTATAAAAGGAATTTAAAAAGATTTCTGATAGAAATTAAACATCTAAAGCATCAAATACCTCAATATCTTTTTTTTACTTTTCAATTATTTCAGAAGAGTAGTTGTATAGGTCAATTTCAGAAGGATCAAGTAAATACCAACTAATAAATCCGATTTTAAATGGAGCATGGCCTTTTGGATCCACTTTTTCTCTTAAACCTGGAATCCAGTTAAAGACAAAATCAAAACATCGATAAAATTCAGAAGAAATATGAAGATTTTCTTCATTTCGTAGTTTTCTATCAGTATGAATTCCATCATAAAGTGATTCAGGTTTTTTTCTTAGTCTTATTGGTGCTTCTGGATCTCTTTCTACTTGTTCCTGAATAATGTTTCTTGGATTAAGTAGATAAGCCATAGCATCTGAAATATATCTTTTTTCTTCTGCTGAAACGTTTTCAAATGTTGGAATAGCTAAATGAGCATGTGTTAAAATTTCATAAATAACATCACTATTATGCTTACATTCGTCAGGAATATTAAGCGGTTCTCCAGCCCTTAATTTTTGTTCAAGTTCATGTATAGGTCTTACAGTACCAATATATTCCATGTTTTATTGTAACATCAAATATTAATAAAGAAGTGTATAATCAAGAATTTACTCAATAATCTGGATTTCAATGTTTACGTCTCAGAAACTTTTTAGAAAAAAGTTTCATCAAAAAAAGAGAATACTTATTCGATAATCTGGATTTCAATGTTTACGTCTCGTGGGATTGAAACTCTCATTACTAAATGCAAAGCACGTTCATCTGCTTCAAGGTCAATTAATCTCTTATGAATTCTTTTTTCCCAGCGTTCATAAGTTTCAGAGCCTTCTCCATCAGGAGATCTTCGAACTGCTAATTTAAGAATTTTTGTTGGTAAAGCTACAGGTCCAGAATACTTAACCTTAACTTGTTTTGCAATATTTAATATTTGATTGCAAACATTATTTAACTTATGCAAATCATTGCTGTATAGCTTTATTCTTGCTTTTGGCATTGTAGATTACTCATAATATTTTGGCTTTATAAATGTTTTGCTATAAATCTTTTTAGAAATTCTTAAAAAAGAAATTAAAAAAGAAGGTTTATTCCTTCTTTACTAAATCAATGCACATTCCAGCAGCTACAGTTCTGCCCATATCTCTAATAGCAAACTTTGAAAGCTGTGGTATGTCTGATTGTTTTTCAATTACAATAGGTCTTGTTGGTTCTACAATAATCTCTGCTGCATCTCCATTTTTCAAAAAGTCTGGATTTTCCTGTAAGGTCTGACCTGTTCTTGGGTCTAATTTTTTTGTAATTTTAACAACCTTGCAAGAAACCTGTGCTGTATTGATATGGAACACTGGTGTATATCCTACTGTAAAAACAGTTGGGTGGTTTAATACAATAATTCTTGCAGTAAACTGTTTAGCTACTGTTGGAGGATTTGATGCTAAACCAATTACATCTCCTCTTTTCAAATCATCCTTTCCAATACCTCTGATGTTAATACCAATATTATCTCCAGGTTCTGCTTTTGGCATTGATTCATGATGCATTTCAATGGATTTAAGTTCTCCAACCTTTCCTGTTGGTTGAATAATAATTTTATCTCCAACCTTCATTATTCCAGTTTCAACTCTTCCAACTGGAACTGCACCAATACCTGTAATTGTATAAACATCTTGAACAGGCATTCTTAATGGAAGATTTGTTGGCTTTTCAGTTGCTTTTAATTCATCAATAGTATCAATTAAAGATTTTCCCTTATACCATGCAATATTTGAAGATAATTTAATTACATTATCTCCTTTTAATGCAGATATTGGAACAAATGGAATCTGGTCAATTTTATATCCAATTCCTGCAAGAAGCTTTCCAACTTGCTCTTTAACAGTATTGAATTTTGATTCATCATATCCTACCATATCCATTTTATTAACTGCAATGATAAGATTTGCAACTCCGAGTGTTTTTGCCAAAAATGCGTGTTCTTTTGTTTGCTCCATTACTCCGTCGTTTGCTGCAACGACAAGGACTGCTGCATCAGCTTGGGAGGTACCAGTAATCATGTTCTTAATAAAGTCCTTGTGTCCCGGAGCGTCAATGATTGTAAAAACATGCTTCTGAGTCTCGAACTTTTTATATGCAAGGTCAATTGTAACTCCTCTTTCTCTTTCCTCTTTAACCTTATCCATAACAAAAGCGAACTCGAAACCTACCTTTCCAAGCTCTTGTGCTTTCTCCTTAAGCTTTTTAATGGTCTGTTCGTCAATAGCACCTGAGTCGTAAAGTAGTCTACCTACAGTTGTACTTTTACCATGGTCAACATGACCAATAAATACAAGGTTTATATGTTCTTTTGTTGCCATCTTTTTATACCTCGATTAGTATTAATTGAGTGATATAACTTAAAAAAACCTCTTTAAAAAGGTTTTGTTTTTTAAATATGTGCCTGCAGTAATCCTTTTTTGATTTTGAATTAATTGAGCTTTCTAACACTGCTTTTTAAAAATATTTGTCCCTGCAGATTATTTTTTAATTGATTATAAAAAATCAAGATTTGCTGAGTATAATTTTTTTCAAAATTAGGCTATTAAATCTAATGAAGTTAGTGTATTTAAGTTTTTAGTATTTAGTTTTATATGCTCATCACTTAAATACCTCTTGTCATAGAAAGTAATTTTAATTAAAAGGGGGAAACGGTGGAACCAAATCAATAAGTAATTCTACTGCGCCACTGAAGATTTGATTATTATCTGGTTTTGTTGAAATAGATTTATCTGCGTAATAAATTGCTTTTTCTTTATATGAAATATCTTGGGAAGAAAGCAATAAAGAATAATAAGTTTCTGCTAAATCAAAATAAAGTGTTGCAGTTCTGATTCTAGTCTTGGGTTTAAAATTTAAAAGTTCTATTAATAATTTACGTTTTTCATAAGGTTCTCTTGTTGCTCTTGCTTTTAGAAATTTAGCAGGAAGATAATCTGGTTCTTGTCTTAAAATTTTATCTAAAACTTCCAAAGCAGAGTTAAAATATTTCCTTTCATCTCGAATATTAAAAGAAAGATTTGCATCTCTGATTAACTTACTTGCCTCTTTTAATTCAGTTTTATATTTTGTTTCCATTTCTTATCTCAAAGTTTTATTTAAGGTAATTAATATTTCATTTAAAAATGTTTCTAATTAGTAGTGACATTCTTAATTGCTTAAATTTCAAAAACAAAAATGTTTTTGATTAAACTTTTTTTGAAAAAGTTTCACAGCCCTTTTATTGAGGATGTTGGTGAAAAAGCGCTGGCGGAAAAACTGAAGATTATTTAAATACAGCCCTTTTAAAAAAAGCGCTATTTCATAGGCATGAACTATGTTCGTTTCTAGCAGAAAATAGAGAGGTTTTTGATTAAACTTTTTTTGAAAAAGTTTATTCAGCAAAAATTGGCTGAGGTATCTCTTCTTTTAGTCCTTTTCTTTTTCTGATTCTCATTACTGTTTGTCTTTGTAAATCATTTGGAAGCTTTTCATATGTCTGATCTACAAGGAACCAAGCACCTCTTCCTTCTGTTGAAGAACGTAAGCTTGATGTAAAACCAATCATTTCTGCTACAGGCAATTTTGCTTTAATAATTAATGTATGTTCATCCTGTTCTGTATCTAAAATCTGTCCTCTTCTAGATTGAACAAGTTTTGAAATTGCTCCAAGATAATCAATTGGAGCATCAATTCTAATTGTTTGCTTTGGCTCATAAAGAACATCTCCTGCAGTTAAAAGACAATTATGAATTGCTTGCCGCATTGCAGGAATAATCTGACCTGGGCCTCGATGAATTGAGTCTTCATGCAGTTTTGCATCAAGTAATGTAACTTTAAGATTAATTGCTGGCTCTGCAGCCATTGGTCCTGCATTAATAACTTCTTCAAAAGCATCAATAACCATTTCTATAATTTCCTGAATATGAACAATACCTGAGGTTCCATCAATAAATAAGCAACCTTTGTAAATATCCTTAACTGATTTTGCTTCATTTCTATCCATTCCATATTTAACAAGAGCTTCAACAATTTCATTAAGATTTTTCTTTTTAACTCTTGTTTCAGGAATCTCATCATTTTTCATTCCTTGTTGCATTTGCGCAGGTAATGGCTCAACTTTTACAAACAATTTATTGTGTTTGTTTGGAGATTTACCCATTTGTGTTTCAGAAGGTTTTTCAATAGATTCTCTATAAACAACAATTGGCTGAGAAGTAATAATCTCAATTCCCTTATCTCGAGTAAGAATATGCTCTTTAATTTCAAGATGCAGTTCCCCAAGACCCATCATTAAATTTTCACCTGTTTCTTCATTAATCATAACTTTAATTGTTGGGTCTTCTTTCTCAAGTTGCTTTAATGCTTCTGTAAGTTTTCCAAGATCTTTTGGATTTTTTGCTTCAATAGCTTTTGTAACAACTGGTTCAAACAAGTATTTAATAGATTCAAATGGAGCGACATCAGATTCTTCTGAAACTGTTTCTCCTGATTTTCCAGCTTTAAGGCCAACAATTTGAGCTACATTTCCAGCAGGAATTTCATCTACAATAATTCTTTTTGCACCTTTTGAAAGTGCTACTTGTTGAATTCGAGTATCCATTTTTGCTAAAGACAAATGAACATTCTGTCCTTTTTTTAATGTTCCAGAAAAAACACGACCAAAAGCAATTTCTCCTGCCTGAGGGTCAACCATCATTTTTGTAACAACAAAAACCAGCGGAGCATCTGAATCACAATTTAGTAAATGTTTTCCAAGTGATGAATCAATTTCACCTTGCCATAATTTTGGAATTCTATACTTTTGAGCAGTTTTTGGGTCAGGTAAATGATTAACAACCATATCCAATACTGCTTCATGCAATGGTGCTTTTTTCTTTAATTCATCTCGTTTATCATTTTGATATGCTTCAATTATATCTTTAAAAGACACATTCTTCTTCTTCATCATATTTACGCTAAGTCCCCAATTATGATATGCTGAACCAAATGCAACACTTCCATCATTTACTGAAACAGTCCACTTATCTTTAAATTCAGGTGGGGCAATTGCTATAATGATCTTATTTACATTATTGATTATTTTAATAAACTGCTCCTGCATTTTTTCAGGAGTTAATTTAACTTCAGAAATTAATCTGTCAACCTTATTTATAAATAAAACAGGCTTAACTCTTTCTTTAAGAGCTTGTCTTAGAACTGTTTCTGTTTGAGGCATTACACCTTCTACTGCACAAGCAACAACAATTGCTCCATCAACTGCTCTCATTGCCCGGGTAACATCTCCTCCAAAATCAACATGACCTGGAGTATCAAGAAGATTAATTAAATGCTGTTTTTCATCAACAGTATGCACCATAGAAATGTTTGCTGTTTGAATAGTAATTCCTCTTTGTTGTTCTTCCTCAAGAAAATCCATTGCTCGCTGCTTTCCAGAAAGTTCTTCTGAAATCATTCCTGCGCCAGAAAGAAGATTATCTGAAAGAGTTGTTTTTCCATGATCAATATGAGCGCAAATTCCGATATTTCGAATTACTTCTGGATGCTTCATTAAGCTTAAAACTTCCTGTGTTTTTTTATCAACAGCCATAGTTATTCACCATAATATAATGGAAAGAAGATTAGGTTTGTGTTTAAAAAGGTTTTGAAAAAATCTATAAATAAAGAGATTAAAATAAAAGAATGATTATTTCAAATATTAGAGTTGAAAAGCTTAGATTAAGAGATTTTATTGCTATGCGAGATTTTATTCAGGCATTTATGAATGAGAAATCTGGAAAAGTTTCAAAAGCAAGTAATCTGCTTTTTCCAGAATTTGGAGCTTTAAGTGAAATTATAAATAGTTACTTTGGTGTTGGACCTTGTTTTGTTGCAAAAGCAGGAGATAAAATTGTAGGATTTTTAGAAATAATGAATTTACCTTACAAAAGTCTAATTGGTATTGGAGTGTTAGAAGAATTTCAAAGCAAAGGAATTGGTAGACTTCTTTTGAAAAAAACAGACAAGTATATTAAAAAAAGAGTATTTGGAAGAACAATGTGTGCAAAGACCCTTGGTGAAAATTCAAGAGCAAATGCTTTTTTTCAGATGAATGATTTTAAAAAATATAAAACAAAAAAGCAGTGGAATTACTGGAAAAAGAAAGTTTAAGTTTTATTTTTGAAGTTTTTTGAATGTTTTTATAATTTCATGAACAGGTGCCTTGGACTTTAAAGAGCCAATAACAATTCCCTGAAGTTTATGTTCTGGCGCACTTTTATTTTTTTTAATAACTTCTTTAATTAATTGTTCTAAATCCCCAGAACTAACTGGTTTAAATTTAGCAGCAGCATCACTAACAGTTCTGCCTTTAGCTACAGAAACTAAAATGTCAATAACTGATTCTTTTGTAATCTTTTTTAAATTAAGTAATTTAAAAACCTCTATAAGCTGTTGATTTGAAAAATGCCCTGCTAATTGCTTTGATTTTTTGATTGCTTCTTTTGTTGTTGCGTAAATTGTTTCTGCAATAAATAAAGGTTTAATTTTTGGATAGGTTTTTACCAAATAATTAAATAATTGTTCATGTTCTGAAAAAAGAATTATTGATGCATAGTCAGAGTTTGTTAATTTTTCATATTTTTTCAGTTTCTTTTCTGGGTCTTCAGGAATCTCTTTTTTCGCAGCACTAAGCAATGATGAAGTCAATGGAATAAATGGATGATCTGTTTCTGGATACATTCTTGCTGCACCAGGCATTGGTCTTAAGAATTTTGAAGAACAATCTGGTTTAACATTTCGAACATGAGCTTCAAGTTTTCTCTTTGTTTTAATCTCTTTCTGCTGTCTTAAAACCTCTTTCTCAATTGTTTTTGGCATTGATTTTAAATCCTGAAAGCCTTTTAATTCAATTCTTGGATGCCCTTTGATTGAAACATTAACATCCTGACGTATTGTTCCAATACCGCGCATTGCTTTTCCAGTTGACCTTAATAACATTCCAAGTTTTTTTGCAACTTTGTATGCTTGTTCTGGAGTCTGTATATCTGGACCTGTTGCAATTTCTATAAGAGGGATTCCCAACCGATCTAGGCGATAAGTAACTGTTTTTTTATCCTCTGCAGTTCTTCTTGCTGCATCTTCTTCAAGACAAACAGATTCAATCTCAATTTTATTGTCATCAACTTCAATAAAACCTGATGTTCCGATAAGCATTGTTCTTTGAAATCCAGATGTATTGCTTCCATCAACAACTGTTTTTCGCATTACTTGAATGTATGATGGAAAGTTGCAATTAAGCATTAAAGCAACGACAATTGCTGTTTTTAATGCTTCAGAATTAACCAAGTGCGGCGGCTCTTCATCAAGTTCAACTAAACAGGTTGTATCATTATAGCCTTCATAAATATATGAGAGTCCTTTTTGCTGAGCATGCTTTGCTGCTAAATCAATTTCTCCAGATTCGCCTGCCAGCGCTCTTAAATTTCGTTTAACAATAAAATCAGGTTTATCTTTTCTTAATTTTCCAGGACAGGAGCAAAAAAGCTTTCCAGTATTTAACTGTTGATGTATTTCTAATCCTGCTTTAAATCCTATTTTTTTATAATCCATTTTAGAAAAACACTCCAAAATTTTGTTTTTCTGAAATAATCAACTCTTTATTTTGTTGCATTTTAATATAAAAACTGGTTTGCAGCTAATTTAGAGTTTAGCTCTCCTTTCCAATTTTTAGGCATCAACTCTCTTACTTTTTTATGATTTTTAAACCTTCCAAGAAGACAGCCAAGCTTAACAAATGCAGTTTCTGGAAGCATATCTTCAAGGTAAATAACATCTAATTCCTTTAAGAGCCTGCCAGAGTCATAAACAAAAGGGTCAACTCTACCATACAAACACTGCGAAGTCATACACACAACAATATCATGCTGTTTTGCCCGTTTTAAAGCCTGAACCCATGGTTTATTTTTTTCAAAAAATCTTAAGGGTAAATGACCTAAGCCTGTTCCTTCTATTATTATTCCCTGATATCCTTTGCTTATGTAAAAATCAAGTATATCTGCTGAAATTGAAGGATGAATTTTAATCAAAGCTATTTTTGGTTCAAATCGTGTATCTGCTTTAACTTTTTTATTTGTTCGTTTATTAAAATTAATTAAAGGATTTATTTTTCCATCTGGTGAGATTTCAGCATAAGGAAATGCATTAATTGGTCGAAATGCATCTCTTCGAGAAGTATGCATTTTTCTTGCTTTTGTTGCAGGTAGGGCAAAGCATTTATTATCTGATGAAGATGCATGCATTATAACTGAAACTTCTGCAATATCTGACTTTGCATATTCTGCTGCGCAAAGAATATTTTCTGCACCATCAAATGAACCGCGGTCTGATGAACGTTGACTTCCAACTAAAGCCACAGGTTTTGAAAGGTCTTCGAGCATAAAAGTTAATGCTGCTGCAGTGTAATGAAGCGTGTCTGTACCATGAGCAACAATTGCTCCAACATTTCCCTCATTTAATTCTTTTGCAATAAAAATTGCAATTTTCTGCCATTCTTTATATGTCATGTCTTCAGAGAAAATTGAAACAGGAGAAATAATCTTTGAAACATTAATTTTCTTTTTTAATTCAGGAAGTGATGAAAGAAGTTCTTCAGGTTTTGTTAATGGAGCAACTGCACCAGTTTTATAATCTATTTTTGATGCAATTGTTCCGCCAGTAGTTATTATAGCTACTTTTGGAAGTTTTGGATTTTGTTTTTGAACTTTTGCCTGTTTTTTTTCATAAGAAATATCAACAATTTCTTTTAGTGATTTTAAGGATTTTATTGAAAATCCTGCATTATAACCATTTCTTAATTTAAGAAAAAGAATTTCTTTTGTTGATGATGGAAGAACAATTCCCTCATACTCTGTATTAGAGGTTTTTATTCTAACTAAAGAACCAATATTGAATTTCATATTAGTAAAGAAAGAAAAGAAGTATAAAAAAGTTATTTAATTAATTTATACTCTGATTCTAGAATTGCAAATGTATGTGAATCTAGCCAGCAGTTATCTTTTAAAATAGTTTGCCGCTGGATGCCTTCATGTTTAAATCCGCATTTTTCTAAAACTCTCATAGATGCCTTGTTTGGATGTAATACAAATGCATAAACTCGATGTGCTTTAAGTTTCTTAAATACAAAATCAAGTATTAAATCAGTTGCTTCTTTTGCATATCCCCTTCCCCAAAAGGATTTATTAATCCAACATCCAAGCTCTCCGTTTCGATTTTTTTTATCATCATACCTAAATCCTATTCCTCCAATTAATTGTTTATCCTTATTATTCACTATAAAAAAGGAATAGCTACTTTTTTTTCTTAATTTATACTGAGTTTTTCGAATAAAAGTTTGTGCATCTTTTAATGAATATGGATATGGAATATTAACAGTATATCTAACTATATCTTTGCTGTTTATTTTTTTCTGAAGTTCTTTTGCATAAGACATTTTCGGAGTTACTAACATAATTCTCCTACCTTTAATCTCCATATTTTTAGTGACAGAAAAAGAGTATATTAAGATTGTGGTCTAAAGAGTAAATTTTATATATTCGAATATACACTTTAGAGTAGTAAAATGGTATCAAAATACTCTCAATATCCAAGAAATCTGTCAGAAGGAGTTAAAATGGCTTTATTAGTTGGTGCTAGTGACTCGAGTATACACAACCTAACTGCTGAGGAAGTTGCAGCAAATTTAGAGAATATGCCTGAATTTGAAATTATCAAGTTTATGCTTTCATTAGAACATCCATATTCTTCAAATATCTCACCACTTATGTTTAGAGAAACAATTGATAAAAAATTTGGTTATTTAGTTCCAAGAGACTTATTTCCTCTTTATGAAAGAATGGTTTATAGTGCAGAAATAGTTTATAATGATTATTTTAGAGGAGAAGATATAAAACCAACAAAAGAAACACTAGAAAAAAGAGTTCATGAGATTAGGAAGCGCGATCCAAGACTTTATGAGATCTTCTTTGGTATTATAGAATAATAATATATTTCAGAATTTTGCGTTTCAGCTCATTTCTGAAACAGACCATAATAATTTTAAAAGATTTTTTTAAGATTTTTTAGGAGTTACACAAAAATCAATTTACTTAGTAAATGTTAATTCCATAGGAAAAAAACATTTGTTTACTTAAAAATAGAAATCATTTTTAAACATAGTTTCAAATATAAAACATACCGCATAATCATTTTATGTGAGTTCCTATCTATCCAGATGGGGGGTGTAGCTGTATGGATTTTATTGTACAAAATGCGTTAAAAAATTCTGAAAAGATGGAAGAGATTGAAAATCTCTGTGGACAAGCAACTATAAAAGTTATTGGCTGCGGTGGAGCAGGATGCAATATGGCTGATTGGCTATATAAAAAAGGTGTTCAGGGCGCAGAGATTATTGCCATAAATACTGATCAACAGCATCTGGATATCCGCGAAGCAGATAAAAAAATACTTCTCGGAAAGGAACTTACTCGAGGACTTGGAACTGGAGGCATACCTCAAAAAGGAACTGAGGCTGCAAAAGAATCAAGTCATGAGCTAAAAGAAGTTCTTAGAAATACTGATATGGTTTTTGTTACTGCTGGATTAGGTGGTGGAACAGGAACTGGCAGTGCACCTTATGTAGCTCAACTTGCAAAAGAAGCTGGATGCATTGTAATTGGTGTAGTAACTATGCCTTTTTCAATTGAAAAGGCAAGAATTGACAAAGCAGAATTTGGTTTAAAACAATTAAGACAGGTTTCAGATACTGTTATTGTAATTGATAATAATCGATTATCGAGGATAGCTGGAAACTTGCCAATACAACAGGCTTTTGCTGTTGCAAATGAAATTGTTTCAACAATGATAAAGGGAATTGTAGAAATAATTGCTGTACCAAGTTTAATTAATATGGACTTTGCAGATGTAAAAAATATTATGTCAAATGGAGATGTATCTGTAATTGGAATTGGAGAAGCTGCATCAGAAAACAAAGTTGATGAAGCAGTTAAAAGAGCACTTGAAAATCCATTGCTAGAAGTAACTTATAAAGGTGCATCTGGAGCACTTATCCATATTACTGGAGGCAAAGATTTAACTCTTGAAGCAGCTGAAAGAGTAGGACAATTAATTACAAGCAACTTAGATTCAGAAGCAAATGTAATGTGGGGAGCAAGAATTGATGAAGATATGAAAGGAAAAATAAGAGTAATGACAATTATTACTGGAGTCCAATCTCCATATGTATTGGGAAAACAAGTCTTTGGAAAACCTTCAGAAAAAGCAGTGGAAATAAATCGAGAACTCGGAATACAAATGATCAATTGATTTATCCATTGAGCACCTCCGAAGTAGATTACCGCCTTGGTGGACGTTCGCACGTCCACCTCCCATTTTCTTTATTTTAACAATATTAAGTAAATAAAAAGTAATTAGAAATTAAATTTAAATTTTGAAAGAGTTTTCTTAAATTTTTCTTTAAGCTGAGTTGGTCCTTTGTCTTTTGTCTCATACCATTTTTCAAAATAAAACATTGCTTTTGGACTTATTTTATTTGTTGGCAATGGAACTTCCTTTGCAAAACCAAGTGTAATTACTGCAAAAATATCTATATCTGATGGAATATTTAGTTCATGGTGAAGCTCTTGCTCTGAAAAAGCCCCTATCCAGCAGGATGAAACCTGTAAGCTTGTTGCTTCAAGAAGCATGTTTTGGATTGCAGCAGATGTGTTCTGAATTGCATAGAATTTTCCTTTTTTAGGATAGATATTTAATAAAGAACCTGAATCAGAACATACAATTAAAATAACAGGTGCTTCTGAGATCCATTCTTGCTCAAGGCAAGAATTTGCAATAATTCTTTTTTTTCTAGGATCTCTGATTACTAATATCCGAGTATTTTGAATGTTTCCTGCAGCTGGCGCCCATCTTGCAGCTTCCAGAATATTATACAGCAACCTGTCTGGAAGGTCTTTTGAGTTATATTTTCTTGTTGACCTGCGCATTTTTATTGGATCTTCTAAAATGCTCATGTTATTTTATCATAATAATTTAATTTAAATGTTCTCTTTGAGGAACACTTTTATTTTTTACGCGAGTTGTAATAAGCATGGATTATTCAAAATTAGTCCAAGTTTATTCAGAACTTGAAAATACTACTAAAAGCTTGAAAAAAACATCAATATTAGCTGAATTTATTAAAAAATTAAATGATGATGATTTAAAAAAAGTTATCTTACTTATTCAGGGAAAACTTTTTCCAGATTGGTCAGATAAAGAAATTGGAATTGGTTTAAAACTTGTTTTAAAAGCATTAAGCTCTAGTTCAGGCATAAATTCCAGAGAAATTGAAAAAGAATGGAGTAAAATTGGAGATATTGGTCTAATTGCTGAGAAGATAATAAAGAATAAAAAACAATCTACTTTATTCTCAAAGAAAAACAGCATTTCAGAAGTATTTAACAAGCTTAGAAAAATTTCTGAAATAGAAGGCCAAGGAGCAGTAGATAAAAAACTATCTTTAATTAAAGACCTTCTTTCAGGAGCAAGTGCAAAAGAATCTAAATACATTCTTAGAACCTGTTTAGGTGACCTAAGAGTGGGTGTTGGAGCAGGAGTTTTAAGAGATGCAATAGCAAGTGCTTTTAATGTTAAAAAAGAAAATGTACAGCAAGCCTATGATTTAACAAGTGATTTTACACAAGTTGCTTTAACTGCTAAAGAAAAAGGAGATTCTGGGCTTCAAAAAATAAATATTAATTTAGGAAATCCTCTTAAAGTAATGTTATTTCAAAAAGAAGAGAGTTTTGAAAAAGGATTTGAACGAGTTGGAAAACCTGCTGCAATTGAATATAAATATGATGGATTTCGACTGCAAATTCATAAAAAGAATAATAAAATTAAGTTATTTACGCGAAGGCAAGAAAATGTTACTAAGCAATTTCCAGATATTGTTGAAACAATAAGAAAACAAGTTAAAGCAAATGATTGCATTTTAGATGCAGAAATAATTGGTTATGATAAAAAAACAGGTAAATGGCTTCCATTTCAGTCAATTTCTCAACGCATTAAACGAAAGTATCATGTTGAAGAACTTGTTAAGAAAATTCCAGTTATTATAATGATTTTTGACATTGTTTTTATAGATGGTAGAAAATTAACTTCAGAAAAATTCAGCGAACGTAGAAAAATTATTGAAAATGTTATTAAACAACAAAAATACAAGATTGAAATTGCTGAAGAAATCATTACTTCAGATATTAATAAAGCAAAAAAATTTTATGAACAATCTCTAAAAAAAGGTAATGAGGGTGTTATGATGAAAAATTTGGATGCTCCTTACAAGCCAGGTAGCAGAGTTGGTTATGGTATTAAAATCAAACCAATTATGGATTCACTTGAATTAGTAATTGTTGGTGCTGAATGGGGCTCTGGTAAAAGAGCAGGTTGGCTTACATCTTTTGAGCTCGCCTGTGTTGATTCTAAAACTAATGAATTTCTAACAATTGGTAAAATAAGCACAGGTGTAAAAGAAAAGAAAGAAGAAGGAACAAGTTATGAAGAAATTACAAACATCTTAAAGCCATTGATTATTAAACAGTCTGGCAAAGAGGTTGTTGTAAAGCCTGAAATTGTCATTGAAGTAGGATATGAAGAAATACAAAAAAGTCCAAGCTATAGTTCAGGTTATGCTCTAAGATTTCCAAGATTTATTAAATTAAGAGAAGACAGAATTGCTGAAGAAGCAGATTCTCTTGAAAGAGTAGAAAAGCTATTTAATAAACAAAGATTTAGAAAATAATTCTTCTTTTTACATGCTATTTTTTATAGGTGTAACTATGTTATATATTTGAAACGCTGTTTCATAACTACTCTTATTTAATGAAACATGTTTTCAAAAAAGAAACATTTATATTTTAAGAGTTTCTTAAATGAAACACATGCGAACTAATCATGCAAGTGTGCTTAGCACTTTATTTGATGAAAAAACAATTTCAGTGCTAAAACTTTTGCTTAAGAAAAAGAATATATTTTACTTAAGAGACCTTTCAAGAGAAAGTGGAGTAAGTTTAGCTACAGTCTATAGGATTGTTCAAAAAACAATTGAAATTGGATTAACTGAAAAAATCCAGCAAGAAAAATATACTTATTATCAATTAAAAAAAGAATCTGAAGCATATAAAATATTATATGAGATGATTATTGGTAAACCTGAAGATTTACGTGATACTCTCGCAAGAGAAATGCCACAAACTACAAAAATTTATTTGAATAAAAAAGATAAAACTAAGGTAGTTATTGTAGGAAATAAACTTAATAAAACAAAAATACAACAAGCTGTGGACAAAGTATCTGCTAAGGCGGGAATCCGATTAAAAGTGCTTCACATATCTGAAGAGCAGTTCCAGGAAATGCAGGAAATGGGACTGCTCAAAGATATATATTAGTAGATTGTATTGTTTTAATTTTAAGAATAAAAGACAATTAATAGTTACTTCTAGTGAATAAAACTTTAAAAATCAACAACATAGATTAAATTATATGTTATATTATGTACAAAGTAGTAACGAAATCATTTTATAAACTGATAATCGTAACATATATTAAGTAGTAATTATAACAATTTATGTTCGGAGGGAAAATATGATTGTGAATGATGAATTTTTGAATAAATTGAGGCGGTCATTTAATCTTAATTTATATGAAGTCAAATTATGGACAGCTCTTTTATCAAGAGGAGTATCAACAGCAGGAGAATTATCAGATATTGCAGATGTTCCACGTTCAAGAACCTATGATGTTCTAGAAAGCCTTGAAAGAAAAGGGTTTATTATAGTCAAACCAGAAAAGCCAATTAAATATATGGCAATTTCTCCAAAAGAGGTTTTATTTAGAGTACAAGGCAGAGTTGAAAGAAGTGCAAAAGAAAAAGTAGATAGATTATCAAAACTTGCAACTTCAGATACACTTCAAGAACTTGAACTTCTATATAATCAAGGTATTGAACCAATGCAAGCAACTGATTTTTCAGGAGCTTTAAAAGGAAGGCACAATTTATATGATCAATTAGCCTCATTAATAAAAGATGCTGAAGAATCAATTTACTTAATGACTACTGAAGAAGGTATATTGCGAAAAGTCCGCACATTAAAACCTTTACTTGAAAAAGCTAAAGCAAAAGGTGTTGACATCAAAATTGCTGCTCCAATAACAGAAAAAACAAGAGAAATGCTTGAAAACATAAAAGATATTGCAGAAATCCGGAGCCTTCAAAATATAACTGGAAGATTTTGCATTGTTGATGAAAAACAACTTTTATTTATGCTAATGGATGATGCAGATATACACCCAACATATGATATGGGCTTATGGGTAAATACTCCATTTTTTACAAAAAGCATAAGTCACATGTTTAAGAAAGTATGGGATGAAGGGGAACAATTCTCCTCATCTAAATAATTTTTAAATTTAATAATTTTTATTAGCAAAAATTATTCTATATTTAACAAAAGATAAAACACCATATCCAATTCTTGCTATATCTGAAACTCTAATCATAAAGGCAGTTACAAGTCCGATTTCAGGATTATAACCTAACATTGCAAATGCAAATACAACAAATGCTTCAAAAGAACCTAAAGCACCTGGAGACAAAGGTATAATTGTTGAGAACACACTTATTGAAAATATAATCAAAACCTCAAAAAACGAAGGATGAATTCCAAATGAACGCATAATAACATAAAATCTAAGCAACGAAATACCTACTGCTGTTGAAGAAAGTGCAAACTGTCTTAGGCTTTCTTTTCTATTTTTTGTAAAAAAATCACTAATTAATTTATCAAAGTCCAGAATTTTAGCACTTCGTTTATTTATTGCCTTAAATCTATTGAGCTTGAAAAAGTTCAATAAAGCTGTTAAAAATCCTTTTCCATTAAAAATAGTGGTAAAAAAGAACAAATAAATCAATATAGAGATTGAAATAGCAATGGCAAGCAAAATCTCAATTGTTGAGGGTAAGTAATATTCAGTAAAAACAAAAAGCATTCCAATCATTGCTGCAAAAAATGCTGCTGAAATTCTAAGAAATTTCTCAATTATAACTGTAGATAAAACAATTGCAAAAGAAGTTCCATATCTACGATTTACAGCCCAGCATTTTATTGGCTCTCCACCAAAAAAAGCAGAAGGAGTTAAATAACTTATTGCATCTCCTGCAAAATTAATATTAATTACATCTGAAAGTTTCATATAAATTCCATTAAGCTTCAGTATTTTATCCCAGACTAAAGCTGCAGGAATTGGAACTGCAAGACCTAAAACTAGAATAAATACAAGATTAGTTAGTGAAAAAGATTTAAAAGCAAGAACAATTTTATCTACTCCAATAAACCAGATAAGAGCAGAAAATAGAATAATTCCTAAAGAAAAAGATATAAAATTTGAGATTAACTTCTTCATGATATCACAATTTAATAAAGATAATAAAAAATTTTTATTTATATATTTTTGCTTTAGTAATGCATAAATTTAAATAAATCAGAGAATATAATACTATGTTGGGGCAGTTGGTAAAGAATAATCTCTCTTTAAAAGAATTTAGAAAACTCTCAGCAGAAGAACAAGGCGAGAAGTTTATTAAATTATCTTCAGTTGAGCAGCAAAGAATATTAAGGAAACTAAAAATTTCAGATATTATTAAATTCTTTCATTTTATGTCTCCAGCAGATATAACAAACAGTCTTAGAAAAGTGAACACAATTAAAAAGAAAAAGCTAATTCAAAACTTTGAATCAGAAATTAAAGAAAAAGTAGAGTTTTTACTTAGATTTAACAGAGAACTTAATTTAGATAAAATGAGTATGGATTATATTATTATAAACAGAGAAGACCATATTTCCAAAGTCAGAAGACTTGTTGAAGAATATATTGAAAAAACTTCCAAAGCTCCTGCAATTATAGTTGTTGATGGCTCTGGAATAATTGGAGAGTTTCCACTACATATTTTAATTAAGACCAAAGCAAAAAAAGTTAATCACCATATTGAAGAAATCCCAAAAATAAGATTTGATGCAAATTCAAGAACAGTTATTAAAACATTTAAGAAGAATCCAAACAAGAAAATCATTGTTTTAGATGAAGATGGAAGTATTATTGGTTTAATCTATTCTAGGGATATTCTCCAAATTATTGAAAAACAAAGCACTAAAGATATCTATAGTTTTGCTGGAGTTCAAAAAGAAGAAGATGTGCTTGATTCTTCACTAAAAAAAGTTCATTCAAGATACAAATGGTTAATCATAAACTTAGCTACTGCTTTTTTAGCTGCATCTGTTGTTGGGCTTTTTCAAGAATCAATCTCAAAATTAGTTATTCTTGCAGTTTATCTTCCAATTGTTGCTGGAATGGGGGGGAATGCAGCAACTCAAACACTTGCTGTAGTTGTCAGAGGTCTTGCTTTACGTGAAATTACTGTTAAAAACAAATGGAAGATTCTCTTTAATGAAGTTAGTGCTGGAATTTTAAATGGAATTTTAATTGGATTAATTGTTGCAT
>CAYTAB010000004.1:12331-24502 GCA_964435825.1 Candidatus Woesearchaeota archaeon | reverse complement strand
GCAGCTTGACATGCTGAAGCATGAAGTTCGCGAAGCGGTAATCCAAAAAATATTGTTGTCATTTGCAGACCTTTAACAGCTTGAACAGACATTCCTCCTATTGTAGACATTAAAGATGAAATTACTATAAAAAACACAACTCCTACGATAATAACTGTAATATATATATTCATAAAAACTGAAACTGTGTCACCAAATCGTTTTAACTTGCGTTTGTAATCTTGAATAAATCCAATAGATTTTTCTTCTAAAAATTTTCCAAGCTCCCCTCCAAGAGTTATTGTGTTTCTGATTCCAGATAACAACTCCACCCAGCTTGTTGAAGGAGACCTTTTTATTGCTCTTCTTAGTGCAGATGGAAGGTCAAATCCAAAAACTTCAATGTCTGAACTTATTTTTTCAGCTTCATCACAAACTACTTTATAGTTTTTAAATTGTGAGAGCATCTTAAAAAGCATTTGCGGAGGAAAACCTGACTTAGCAATTGTTGCAAGATAAAGACATACAAATGGAAGATGATTGTCTATTTTTGCACGCCTTTCATCAGAGATAATTTTTGGATAATAATATGAAAATCCTGCAAATCCTAAAGCAACAGAAAAACTAAAAAAGACAAGAATTGGAGCATAAAGTAAAAAATTATTTAAAAAAAATATTGAAACCAAACTGGATAAAAAAAGCAAACCAACAAAAGAGCAGATAAAAACAAAAACAACAAATGCACCAAATTTCTTGTAGTCCACATC
Organism: Candidatus Woesearchaeota archaeon; assembly: GCA_964435825.1. Classification (GTDB taxonomy): domain Archaea; phylum Nanobdellota; class Nanobdellia; order UBA10117; family JABICX01; genus JAFCGM01. The sequence continues at coordinate 23,756 of CAYTAB010000004.1, read as the reverse complement.
CATGTCTGCAGTAACTAGGGTTCTTTTTAATGGTTTAAAAAAAGAATCAAATATATTTGAGATTTTACCAAACAATAAAAAAGAAATATCATATATGTTTTTTTTAGCCATTGTTCATTAACTTATACAAACCTTGCGGGTTCGTATAATACATTTTTATTACTTTTGAAACATCATCAAAATGATAAATTTCTGAATTAAGCATCCATGTCAAAATATGCATTCTTCGCAGAAGTTCATCACTGATTTGTTTTTGAGTCCATCCATATTTTTCACTAATTTTTTTTAATAAACTGCTTCTTTTTGATACAAATTCATCATTAGCAGATTTCCATGAAAAAACTTCATTTGTGATTAATGATTCTGTTTTTGGATCATATGATTCAACTTCAATTATCTTTGACACTCTTCGCGTAATCTTGTTATTTTTTTTAACTCTTGAAATAAAAACAAATAAATCAAGATTTTGAAGCACAGCTGCTGGAAGATTAATTGGGCGGTTTGTTAATCTGTCAATGATTGCATGTACTGAATCTGCGTGTAAGGTTGATAATCCTGGATGGCCTGTTGACATTGCCTGAAACAATACAGAAGCTTCTTTGCCTCTTACTTCCCCAACAATTAAATAATCAGGTCTCTGTCTCAAAGCAGCTCTTAATAGGTCATATAAGCTAATTTCTCCATATTTGTTAGGACCAAAACCTGCTCGTGCAACCTGAGGCATCCAATTAATATGTGGCAATCTCAATTCAGCAGTATCTTCTATTGAAACTATTTTCAAATTTGGTTCAATAAATAATGAAAGAGCATTAAGAAGCGTAGTCTTTCCAGTAGCAGTTCCGCCTGCAATCAAGATTGAATACTGATTTTCAATTGCAAGCCAAAGATAAGCAAGCATCATTGGGTCAATTGTATTGAAGTTTATTAAGTCAATTGGAGTTAATGGAATTTTAAAGAATTTTCTGATTGTGAAATTGCTTCCCCGTCTAGCAATATCTGTTCCATATGTAATTTGAACTCTTGAGCCATCTTCCAAAGTTCCGTCCATTAAAGGAGCTGCAACAGAAATTGTTCTATTGCACTTTTGAGCAAGCTTCATAACAAATTTATCAAGAGCATCTTTTGAATTAAATGAAATATTTGTTGGAATCTCTCCATAACTTGGATTTCTGTGAAAAATATAAATCGGAAGCCCAATTCCATCACAAGAAATATCTTCTATATTTGGATCTTGCATCAATGCATCAATTTTATCAAAACCAATTGTGTTTCTGAAAATAAAGTACTTCATTTTTATGCTTTGTATATCTGTTGGATTAAAATGCATTACTTTCCAGATTTCATTTACTTTTTGATCAAGATAATGATAAATCCCTTCTCTGTTTTTTAATGTGTTAAGATTAACATCTAATCTATCTTGAAGTATCTGCAGTGTTTTTCCAATTTTATCAGCTTCTTCAGCAGTAATCATTGGTTCAACTAAATCATATCTTAAACTATGAATTGCAGTGTCATAATAAATATTAGCTTTAGCAACAGGTATTTTTTTACCAAGATAATTTGCCATAACAATTGGATAGCTGTCTTTTGTTTTCCTTATTTTTTCAAGCATAAGATTTTGAGCAAGTGCAGGTTCTTTGCTATTTACTGGAAAACCAAATCTTAAAATAACATTTTCCTCATCATCTTGTTCTTCTATTTTTTCTTTTTTTTCTAGAGGTTTGCTTTCTGTTTCTTCTTCAGGTTCAATTTCAATATCTTCAATTTTTTTGTTATGCTTTAAAAATGCGCGTTCTTTTGCATAGTCTGCAGAATAAACACGTTTTAGTTTTGAAAGAACTCTTCGCAACCTGCCCCGAGTATAACTATCCATATACTAAACTAAACAGAACTTCTTTATAAAATGTATCTTTATGATAATGCAATTGTGTTATTTGATTTGCTTGAATTAAAAACAAATATCATTTCTTTGTTTCCAGAGAAAAACAAACCCGTTAGGTTGAAATAGGTCTGAGTGATTTGATTTTCATCTTTGTATCCATAATTGTCACTCTTAAATATAATATGGTCTCCTGCGCCGAGAACTGTATAGCTGTTTGGTCCGATTTTATCAGGCATTGGCTGTTTTATAAGAATATATTCTGCATTAGAATAATTTACCATTTCTTCAATTTCAATTAAATTTCTTTCAATAACTTTTATTACATTGTCAGAAAATGAAGCAGTTAATTCACTTGTAGTTTTGGTTTTTATTGTTTCTGAAATAAAAAAAACAGAACCTGCGAGAATAACACCTAACAGGGTTAATATTGTAAAACTTATTAAGCTAAAATTTGCTTTTCTCATTTTATACTTATTCTGATTTTATTATTAACTCTTTCACTTGTTTCTTCTGCACCACCATATTTAATAAACACTGTATGAGGACCTTTGGTTGCAGAACCACTTCCTTCAACTTCAAATTCAACACCATAAAGTTTTCCATCTGTAAAAACATCAATATAAAAAAACTCAAGCTTATTAAGATACTTTTGTACAATGCAGATATTGTTTTTATCTATTGAAATATTGTCTGCAGAACAGGTGTCTTCATCTCCGATCAAATAACGATTGCCACTTAAACTGTCTGTTGAGAATGCATCTAAGTTTGATAAAATAATTGAAGTGTTTGTTACATATAGGAGCTGGCTTTCCTTTAACTCAATATCAACACTATATTGATTTTTCTCATGTATTACTTTGTCAACACCTTTTGAGATTTCTATCATAATGTTCTCTGAATCTCTAATTGCGCTGTATTTTCTGTTATTTTCAATTAATTGAATTGCCCAGAAAAAAGTTGAACCAATAATCACAACAGAAATCAGAGTAACACTAATTACTCCTATAATCTCACTTACAGCTTTTTTGTTCATATTAAACTTTATAACTTTTCATTTATTAATTTGCTGAATTTAACAATCAGTTCCAAGGAATTTAGTGCTATCACAATAATATCCTAGAGAATCATCATATGCACAACAGTTAGAACCGCAATCTTGTATTACTTCTGAAAAACTTGCTGAACAACTCTGGCTACCTGGAGTGCCCTGGCATCTGAAATATACAATTAATTGTGGCGAAGTTGGGTCACATCCAGTTCCGCATATTTCATCAGTACAAAAAGGGTCATCTGCGCAATCAGTTTTTCCATCATTATCATCATCAACTGAATTTCCACAATCCTCTTCCATACACTGATTATAATACCAGAAACAAGCTGTATTTGCAGGACATGTGGTGTTTGCTGAATTTTCACAATCATCTCCATTGCAGTAATATTGCATTAATATACTATCATCATAGCATTGCTCATTACATAATTCTCCTTCGCAATCTTCATCTTCATCTGAGCAATCAGTTCCACCTCCACCGTCATTATCAATATTATCATTGCAAGGAGTTTCAATTATGCAATGAAAATGAGTTGAACAATCACTGTCATCACAATCTACATCTGTGTCACCATCATCATCAATTGAATTATCGCAGATTTCTGAGCTTGGTGGAGGACTGTTTTCATAATTACATTCACAGAACAAACTATATGACTGACACTCAGTTCCATAAAAACAACCACCATCACATTCAGGAAAACTTTCTGAACATCCTAAACATACACAAGAATCACCTCTTTCAACACATTTTTTTCCAAGATAACATGTTCCTGATGAGCAAGAAGGAGGACTAAAATCTGAGCATAACTCTGGGCTGTCCTGGCATTCACAGGTTGTACCTGAAACTTTGCAAAATTTACCTTCAGGGCATTTTTCATTAGAAATAGAACATTCAGGATAAGCATTCTCCCCGCAAGCAGGAATTTTATCTTTTTCAATACAAGCATCTCCCCTTCTAACACATTCTGTAGACTCATTAAATGTGTTTCCATTGCAAAGAGGCCAAGTTAATTTGCAAGGAGTATTTGGAAGTTCTTCATCTAAAAAACCTTTTTTAAATTTCTTAACTACTTGGCTTTCTTTTTTAACATTAAATTTAATTTTCAGATTTGTTGAATCATTTTGCATTAAATCACAAATAGTATTTTCAATTTTAAATTCAAATTTTCTTATTGCATTTGGTTTTAATTCTCCCTCATCGCATCCACTTATGCATTCAACAAGTGAAGTATCGCATCCTGAAACAAAGTATAAATCAAATAATTCACTTGCATTAACACTTCCATATGTTGAGAACTCTGTTGAAGCATCTTTTTGATAAATTGCTGCATAGCCTGTTTTATTCAGAGAAACTGCATAAAGTTTATTGTTATATGAAACAAGTTTATTAATACCATATCTTCCAGTTGAACTAAATTCTTTATAGAAATTCAAACCATCTGCGCTGTAATATACTGCGCCCCACGCAGAAATATTTGATGTACCTAAATATAATTTATTTTCAAACTCAGCAATTGACTTAATACTTTCTTCAAATGTTCCTATCTGACTCCAAGAACTGTCATAAGTATAAAGTGCACCATCATCAGCTCCTGCATACAGGTCTCCATTAAATTCAGAAATGCAGTTTATTGTTTTGTTAAAAATCCAGCTTGTTTCATCTGAATCTTTATCTATAATTGTTCCATTTGTTAAGTTTCTGCCAGCAGAGTAAATTGTTCCAGAGTAACTTAATAATTGCAAAAGAGAATAATTTATCCATTTTCGATATTGTGTCCAGTTATATCCATTATCTGTGGAATAGTAAAGTGTTGAATTTTCATCATCAACATGAAGTGCATAAATAGTATCTCCGTCAATTTCAAAATCAGAAATATAGCCCGGACCTGCACTAAACCGATATTCCCAATCAATTCCATTTGCAGACGCATATATTTTTCCATTATATCCTGTTCCTGCAAAAGAAACATTTTCATAAGAATCAAATGCAGAAACTATTTCTGCTGTAAGGTTTGTTTTTGTATTAAAAAAACCACCATTTTCACTATAAAATACACTTCCTTTATTTCCACCCACTATAACTCTATTTGCACTGTCAATACATTCTCCAGTTACATTTGAAACACAAATAACCTTGTCTCCTGAATAAATGATTAATTCCAGTTTGTTTGCATCAGAAAAATCAATTGTTCTGGTGCCTGAATTTTTTATAACTGCACTAATCCACGCATCTTCTAAAACATTTTTTTCAGCAAGCGAATTATAAACAGGCTCTTCAATTATCTCTAAATCAGTAATTGCCTGTTTTAATAGCTCATCTTCATTAATGCTTGTGCTTTCTTGTTGAGTTCCTTGAATTCTGCTTATCCAGTAATAAAATCCTCCTGCAATAGAAATAACAAGCAAAGTAATTAATAATACTGAAACAATATTAGATACTCCTTTATTTTCTGAATTGCGAAGCAACACCAACCACTCCTTCAAAATCAAGACTATATCTTACAGTCCCGCTATATTTTGAAATATCACATTCCTTATTTAATAAGATATCTATTCTTTTTAATTCACCAGGAGATATGTTTCCATTGCAATTAAGGCAATTAAGGTGGTATGCATCTCTTGCGCAAATCAGTTCCTTATCTACATATAATATTAATCCAATTGAATTATTTAATTTGATTTTATTTAATCCGCGGTTTTCAACAAATACTGATAAAATATTTTCATTAAGGTTTTCAGTTACAATTTCAACATCAGAACCAATGCGAGTGTTAAGATTTTCAGCAAAGTTCTCTGTGCTGGTTTTTGAATGCTCATTTATTTTTGTAATCCAGCTAAAACTTGCAGCAGCAAGTATAATAAGCATTAGTATTATTAAAAAAACAGATAAACCTTCAGTTAATCCTTTTTTAGCTTTAAACATTTTATTTCTCAAAAGTTCCTGCTGCAGATGCTTTTCCACTGAAATATACTCCTACATAAAACATATCTCCAGTGTTATATGCGTCAATATCGCAGTCTGACCCATCAAGATTAATTGAAAATCTATGGGTTTCTCCAACCTGAATATTTGTGTTTGAACCACAACCGCTTATGCATTGAGGACTTCCAGAAACTCCATCCCATTTTGTTGAGCATACTGTTTCTTGGTCAACATTTTTAATAATCCAATAAGTTGTAGGTTCTTGGCTTTCATTATTTGCAGGAATTTTTACATTTCCAGTATTTTGAATATAAAATACTAGTTCTTCTGTAGCTTCATTATACTCTGCATTTTCCCAACTTAAGCTTGCTGAAATTTTCTCATAAACATTTTCCTGATACTGCTCTGTTCCGCTTTGAAGTTCAGACTGCATTTTTACAAACCAGAAAAATGCAGCAGCTGCACCTGCAATAACCATCATTAGCAAAAGAATAACAGCAATGATTGGTGTAATTGCTTTTTTCATTTTAAACATACCTTACTGAAAAATCAGTTCCTGTAGCAGTATCTCCTCCAAAATCAAAATTAATTGAATATTTTCCTGAAATAATATCCCCGCAATCAGCATTTGAAAATTCAATGAATATCTTTTGAATTCTTTTTGGGCTTAAAGTTCCATTGCAACCATATGTGCAGTTTAGAGCATAGGTGTCTAATGTTCCAGAACAAATAGTTCCATCCTGATCTTTTAAGATTGCACTTATTTTTGAATTATTTATAGTGATTGTTTTTGAACCAACATTCTTTAAATAAAAAGTTCCATTTGCAACATAAACAGAATTTGTTGTATTAAATGATGAAAAAGAATCAATCTCTGCAATCTCAATTCTTGCTGCAATTTTTGTTGATAATCCTTCACTATAAACTTCAGTGTTTCCCTGCAAACCAGACTGCATCTGATTAAACCAGAAAAATGCAGCAGCTGCACCTGCAATAACCATCATTAGCAAAAGAATAACAGCAATGATTGGTGTAATTGCTTTTTTATTAAACATTCTTGGTCCTCCGGTATTTCAAGAAATTGCTGCGGAGTCCTTTATTAATTCGTTCCTCATCTCTTTTAATTCTGTCCAATACAGTGGTTATATCCTCTTTTTGCATTGTTAATTGATCTATTTTTTTATGAAGTAATTGATTTTGAACTTCAAGTTCAGAAAGTTTATTAAGAATAATATCTCTTTCAGTTTCGCGTTCAGATTCTTCTTCTTCAACAACTTTTTCAAAAAATCCAACTATTTTATTTAATCTTTCTTTTAGTTCTTCCTGACGCATAATCATTTTTTCAATCTTTTTCTGAATCATAATATCTAAATTCATATGTTTAACTAATATTTTTGAAGAAGAATCTTCTTTTTTTAACTCATCTCTAAGACGTTGAACTTCTTTTTTTAACTCATAAAGAGGTTTTATAGGTATTAGTTCATAGTCGTTTAGAGAATGCTGGTTTTTATCCCCTGACATTAAATAAAAATAAGCATAATGAAAATATAAGCTTTTTGAAACTAATAAGGCATTTGATTGTTTCCAGGCACATTCTGCATTTGATTTGATTTTCCAGAATATATCACATCATCAATGCGCAGAATTAAATTTGCAGCTTCTGTTGCAGACATTATTGCTTGGGTTTTAATCTTTAGAGGTTCTATTATTCCTTCTTTCCACATGTCTTTTGTTTTACCTGAAAAAACATCAATTCCATAAGTGTATTTGCCTTTTTCATGAACAGATTTTAGTTCTGTTAACACATCAATTGGGTCAAGACCTGCATTTTCAGCTAAGGTTCTTGGAATCATCTCTAAAACATCTGCAAAAACCTTGACAGCTAATTGTTCTTTTCCTGTGAGGGTTTCTGAAAACTCTCTGATTTTTTTGCTTAACTCAATTTCAACAGCTCCTCCTCCAGCAATACATCTCTTATTTTTTATTGCTGAAACAAGGTCATCAATTGCATCTTGGAGTGCTCTTTCAACTTCATCAACAACATGACGTGTTCCTCCGCGAACAATTATTGAAACTGCTTTAGGATTACTGCATTTTTCAATAAATACATTTGTACTATCACCAAATTTCTTTTCATGAATCAATCCAGCCTTTCCTAAATCTTCTTTTGATAGTTCTTTAATATTTGAAACAATTTTTGCACCAGTTGCTTTTGAAATTCTAATCATATCTTCCTGAGTAACTCTACGCAATGCAAAGATCTTCTTTTTTGATAATAAATATTGTGCAGTGTCATCAATTCCTTTTTGGCAGAAAACAACATTTGCTCCAGATTTAACAATTACATCAACCATCTCTTTAATGGTTTTTTCTTCTTGCTCCAAAAAAGCTTGTAGTTGTTTGGGGTCATTAATATTTATCTTTGTATCAATCTCACTTTCTTTTATTTCAATCGCACTTTCTATTAATGCAATTTTAGCATTATCAACTTTTTTTGGCATATCTGGATGAACTTTTTCTTTATCAATAATTAAACCAGAAACTAATTCTGTATCTGCAGAGCTTCCTCCTTCTTTTTTTTCTAATTTGATATTGTCTGCATCAATTTCTCCATTTTCCTGAATAGTCATTACTGCTTCAACTGCAATTTTAGCAAGATTATCTTTAGCCCACTCTACATTTTTACCAGTCATTGCAGTTATTGCAACATTCTTTAAAGTATCTTTATCCATTATGTCAATTTCTCTTGAAATTTCATTTAAAAATTCATATGACTTTTTTGCAGCAATTTTATAACCTTCTGCAATAACTGTTGGATGAATATTCATATCAAGCAGTTTTTCTGCTTGCCCTAAAAGTTCTCCACCAATAACAACTGCTGTTGTTGTTCCATCTCCAACTTCTTCTTCCTGCACTTTTGCAATTTCAACCATCATTTTTGCAGCAGGATGTTCAATATCCATTTCTTCTAAAATTGTAACACCATCATTTGTAATTATAATATCTCCCATTTTATCAACAAGCATCTTGTCCATTCCCTTTGGACCAAGAGTTGTTCTAATTGTATTGGAAATCATTTTTGCAGCAGCAATATTGTTTCTTTGTGCACCTTTTCCACTATTTCTTAAAGTTCCTTCTGGAAGAACAAAAATTGGCTGAATAGAATTTGAATCCATTTAAACACCTCCGAAGATTGTATAATACTAAGACTTTCAACTGATTATTAAATATTTCTATATGTAATAAAATAACCCTTTAATTAATAGATAAATATAAAATATAAAAAACCAAAAAAATTATTTCTTGTTTAGCAGAAATACAGCAATTACTATAAGTACAACACTTGAAAATCCTGTGAAAAATGCACTTAATGAACTCCAGGTAATTAAACTATATGGATTAACAATAATTGCTGAGATAAATAATGCAAATACTGCAGCAGCCCATAAAACCAAAATAAGCAACATTAAAAACTGTATTCTGCTTATGCCATAGTTCTTTTCTAATTTGTAAAAGAAGTCCTTTTTGTTTTTCATTTTATACTCTAAATTGGCCTCCTGTAGCTGCTTCTCCATTGAAATCAATAGTATAATAATATATCTCTCCATCATTTAAACTTCCAGAATTGCAATCTGTTCCAAATTCAACAACAATCTTTTGAATCTCATTTTGAATTAACTCTTCATCGTCTCCGCATCCAACAATGCATTCCAAAGCTGTTGAGGAATCTAATGTTGATGAACAAACAACATCATTATTCTGGTCCTTTAAAATCATCGTAATATACGTATTGTTTAATGCAACGGTCCGAGTTCCCTGATTTTTCAAAAAAAGAGAAACATTATCTGTTGTTGTATCTGTATCTGCGATCTCAACTCTTCCAGAAATTTTTGAACTAAGTTCTTCATTATATGTTTCAGTTCCACCTTGAAGTTCAGACTGCATTCTTACAAACCAGAAAAATGCAGCAGCTGCACCTGCAACAGTCATCATAAGTAATAAAATGACTGCAATGATTGGTGTAATTCCTTTTTTCATAATAATAAAATAAAGTTGTTTATGTTTATATAAGTTTGATTTAATCAATAAGTAGTAATAAGTGCAAGATATTAATGCAAAACTTTTTATTAATCCTCGCTGTAAGTTAATTATATGGCTAAGGAAGACACAATTCTAAAAGATGTAAAAGTTGAATTAAAAAAAGCAATTTTTAATTTAACTGAGTTATATAAACATGCACATGATTTTTTAGAATCAAGAAACTATACTATTGTTGAAAAAGAATATAAAGAAAAAGTCACTGCACAGGGCAGAGAAATAAATATTAAATGGGAATGTGAAAAAGAAATTGATGAATATTCTAAATTTAATATTGCTGTTAAATGGACTGCACGATTCATAAATGATGTTAAGGTGAAACAAGGAGAAAAGGAAATTAAGATGCAGTCTGGTGAGATTTCAGTAAAAGTTTCTTCAAAATTAATTCTTGATTATAATGAAAAATGGGAAAGCCACCTTTTTTTGAAATTTCTACAATCATTTTATGAAAAATATCTTTACATTGGAACAATAACTCAGCTTAAAGAAAAATTATGGGAAGATTCATGGGACCTGTATAATGAAATAAAATCTTTTTTAAATATATATAAATTTAATTAGTGCATTCTTTTTTAACTCTCTTAACTTATTTGATTTAGTGATATTTACAGCCCACTCATACAAAAGAGGAAACAATTATATATAACAATTATTTATTTTATTTTAATGCGTCAGTTAGATTCTCATAATATCAGGCAAATAGCAGTAATGCTTACTTTTGTATCTTTAATCAGCCTTTTTTTCTATTCTTATTTTGCTGCACCATCGTCTTTTTTCCAAGACAATCCAGTTTTGTATAATCCTCCTGCTTCTGATGATTTTTCTTCATCATCAAATAAGCTTGCATCAGATTCTTTAATAACTGGAGCAGCTGTTTCAAAACCTGATTTAGCTCAGGATAAACTTTCATATGTTCAGGATTATCTTAGCACAGGAGTATATTCAGGTTCAATTGTAAATTTTGCATCAAATGGCAAAGATTATTTTATTTTAGCAGATTATGATGGAAGTGGAAAGGCAAATGTAAAGCGTATTTTTGTTGAAAACAATGAAATTAAAACTGAAATGATGCTTGCAGATTCTGCCAGACCTTCTAATTCACATGACCTTTATCTTGCAGCAGCAAAAGATTATATTTATATTATAGAACGATATGGAAATGTTAATGTTTATCGCCTTGAAATTGGAAAAACAAACCAACAGCTTTCAAGACTTTCAAAACTTTCAGATCTTATTACAGATGAATGTACAGTATATGCTGTACCTCTTTTTGATTTTTATGCAGATTCAAATTCCAATAAACTTGCTTTTTCATGTTATTCAAAAATAGATAATGTTGTAAAACAAAAGCTAATTATTTATCATAATGAGAACTTAATTAAAAAAGCAGAGTTTAATCAAAAAAACCTTTTTGTTGAACCATATTTTGACCCTGCAGACCCAAACATTATGTATGTAACAAATGGAA
>CAYTAB010000004.1:0-12231 GCA_964435825.1 Candidatus Woesearchaeota archaeon | reverse complement strand
GTTGAACCATATTTTGACCCTGCAGACCCAAACATTATGTATGTAACAAATGGAAGTCATATCTATGTTTTAAAAAATCTTAAAACTTCACCATTAGTTACTCAGAAAATACAGACAAATGATCGATGGTTTACAACACATATTAACTCTGGAGATGAACTGCGTCGTTCAAACAAATTTTCTTCTCAAATTGATTCAAACGGAAATGTTTATCTTTATGCAACAGTTGTTTCATCTTCAGGTTCTGGAAGCGCTTTTCTTCAAATATATAAGCGTAACTCTGATTCAGAAACTATCTCATTTGTTTCAGAAATTCCATATAGTGACTTAAGAAATCCAAATAGACAATCTTTGTCAAAAATCTCTGATAATAAAATTTTGCTTGGAACTTATTCTGGAGAGCTAGGAACACTTGTAATTTATGATGTTTCAAATCCAGAATCTCCTAAAATCCTCACTTCAGGACTTAATTCTGGAAAAGCAGAAACATTGCCGCAAAACAAACTATTAGTTATTAAAAATGCAAAACCTGTTATTTATTCAATTCTTGATGAAAATTCATTTATTCAAGCAGAACTGATTTTATCTGAACCTGCAGATTATCTAAAATATGATACTAATGTTCAAAACCTTATGGAAGAATATAGTTTAATTCCAATTTATGCAAACATCAGTGCATCTAAAGATTTTGTTGAAAAAAGAGCCTATACGAATCAGGTATCTTATGAATTGAAGTGCATTAATTGCAAAACTAAAGAAGGTTTTGTTAAGATAGTTGAAAATCCAGACAAACCATATAGTCCTTCAGATTCAGTTACTGCATCAAGTGACGAATCTGTGCTTCTTTTTATTTCTTCACAAAGAACTGAACCACTTGATGTTGAGCTTGTAATGACTGCTTCATATATGCAGGGAACTGAGCAGAAACAGATTTCATCATCTGCACAAGATTCTTTTTATTTTTCTTCAGAAATTATTGGCGGAAATAAAGAATATTACTTTATTAATGAAACTATTGATTTTTCCTCTAGTGGTGCTTTTTCATATCTTAAATGGAATTTTGGAGATGGAACTTCTTCAACACAGCAGCAGGTTTCACATTCATATTCTTCACCAGGAATATATACAGTAGCTTTAACTGTTCAGCCAAATCCTGATTTTAAAAAGAGAACAACCACCAAAACTATAAATATAGTAAGCAGAGCTCCAATTGCAAAAATAACTTCAAATATTGAAGATATTTCACAAGAAGTTCAGGCTCCAATATATCTTGTTCTCTCAGCTGAAGATTCATTTGACCCAGACAATGATGTTGTAAAAGGTTATTGGGATTTAGGTATTAAAACCAACCCATGGGGAACTCTTCAACGAGATGAATTTAATCAGGTGGAATGCATTCCATTGTTGCTTGGAACTTCATGTAAATCAGATTTTATTTATGATGGAAAACTAGACCCCTTAGTTCTTGGAAATCCCTGCACATGCACAGCTCAGTCAAAAGCAATATATCCTGATGCAATAAAAGAATTTTCTTCACTTTCAGAATCAATGGTTTATCCAATATACAATGGACTAGATGATTGCAACTATCAAAATTATACTTTAAATAATAAATGTAAGATAACTCTTTATCTTGAAGATTCAAGAGGAAATAATGGAACAGACTCCTTAGAGATACGCTTTTCATCTTCTGAAAATTCTGGATTTAATACAGAAATTAATTGTGAAGCAGAGTATCCTGGAACATTTGATTGCACAGGTTTAGAATCTGATGGAGCACTTGTTCATAGAAATAATGTTTCTTCATGTTGTTGCCAGATAGGGTATATATTTTCATTTACTGAAAATAAATGCATGCTCTCAGAGTTTCAGAGTCAGCAACAAAACAACTCAAAAACAGATATTTGTGCAAATGTAACTTGTAAAACATCATGTCTTCCAGGAGAAAAACTTGAACCTGCATTAGATAATCCTTGTTGTGCATATAGATGTGTTTCAAATATTTTTGATAAAAATACTGATGCTCAATGTCCTACTTCTTGCCCAAAAAATTATGACTTAGTTGAGACAATTGGTTCAGGAGCAGGATGCAGATTTGCATGTGTTCCTGCTAAAAAATCATTCACTTCAACATTATTTGCCTATGCTCTTGTTGCAATATTGCTTATTGTAATAATTGTTTTAGTAGTGCTTGGAATAACTCGAATGAAAACTGGAAAGAAAACTAGTGAAAAGATGTTTTCCCTAGAATCAGATAAATCTGCAATTGATAAAATAAGTGATACTGAAATAAAGCATCATAAAAAATCAATAAGAGATAATCCTGCATTAAAATCTTCAATAAAATCCCTTTCTAGAAAAATTGGTTCAAAAAAGAGAAATCTCTCTCAGGTTGAAACTTTTATTAAAGATTCTAGAAAAAAAGGATATTCAGATAAGGAAATTAGAGCAAGTCTTTTTGAATCTGGATGGTCAAAAAATGAGATTAATGAAGCATATGATAATGTAACTGAATTAGAAGAGCCAAAAACAAAATCAAAAAAAACAAAATCAAAAATAGAAAAAGACTTAGACGATGTATTTAGGTAGGAATTTTTATATATTATCGAGTATATATTTTTTTGTTAGGTCATGAAGAAAACTATAATATTAATTTTAATTCTAAGTGTTGTATTGCAGTTATCAGTTAATGCACTTGAAACAGATTGTTCAGAATATCCAAATTCACATTATGAAACAGTAACTTCAACAAATTATCTAAATTTTATTCCAGAGACATCTTGCAAATGCAATGATTCTTATTATGCAGTTAACACCTCTGCAGGATTTATCTGCAAAAATATTAATATAAAAGAATTAATTCCAGACAGCATTATTTGTTTAAACTCTAGCATCAGCAAATCTTGGATTTATAAAACAGGTTACTGCTGTAAACCAAACTATTATTTTAATAAAACAATAATTCTTGAAGATATTCAATCTGGTAAAGAAGCATGCATTAGAAATGAAAAACCAATTATTCGTATAAATCAACCAAAAAGCCCATATGTTGATGTTGGAGTACCAATAACTTTTGATGCAAGGTTTTCTTCAGATTCAGATGGTGAAATAGTATTATATAAATGGGATTTTGGAATTGCTGAAAAACCATGGGGTTATCTGGAAAGAGCAGATTATCAAATTTTTTGTGCATCTTATATCTTAAACAAATCCTGCTCAATAAACTCAGCTAAATATTCTGGAAAACTCGACCCTGCAGTTCTTGGAAATCCCTGCACCTGTGAGAATAATATTTTTTCATCAGAAATTAAGCAGACAATCTACCCATCAATAACTTTTTCATATGATTATCCATATGCCTGCGATTATTTTAATCTATCAAATAAATGTCAGGTTAATTTAACTGTTTTTGATGATTTTAATGAATCTTCTTCAGTTATCATTAACTTAATCTTAAATTCCTCATCAGTTCAGTCATCTGCTACAGAAGATAATCTTACAATTGTTAATTCTACAATGAATGTTAAATCATCAAACAATACTTGCCCACAAAATATATCTGACTGCGCACCTGGAGAGCGTTTTGTAAGAGCAGGACCTGGTTCTAACTGTTCATTTATGTGTTTGGCTTTAAATATACCAAATCAAACCACATCTTCTAATTCATCATGCGGAAATGACATATGTGAAAGATTTATAGGTGAAAATAGTCAGTCTTGTATAGCAGATTGTCATTGTGGAGATAATGTTTGTCAGAGCTTCTATGAAGAGACAAATGAAAACTGCCCGCAGGATTGTTCAAAAAAATCATCAAAAGCAATATTTATATTACTTGTTTTTGTGTTTTTTGCTGTGCTTTTTGGACTTTTTGCATTTTTAGCATATAAAAAAGGTTGGATTGACTCTTTTTTAGATAAGTTTGGAATTAAGCAAAAAAAGAAAGAAAAAGATATGTTTAATATTGGACCGCCTGCAACAGAATCTGATTCTTCACTGCATTCTTATTCAGAGAAGTTTCCTGAAGCAGGAGATTTAGCAGCACTAAAATCTTATATACAATCTGCTCGCGCATCAGGTCATTCTTATGCACAGATAAAAAAAGAATTAACTGAAAATGGCTGGGACGAAGATACAATCAATCAAGCTTTTAACGAACTACGCTAGTTTTTCTACAAACGTTTTCCGCAGCCGCTTTTTCTAAAAGGGGCTTTTAGTTTTTTTTCCGCAGCCGCTTTTTCTAAAAGGGGCTATACAATCAATCAAGCTTTTAACAAACTACGCTAGTTTTTCTATAAAAATTCCCATTTTTTTTAGTAGAGCTTCTTTTCCAAAGAATGTCCAAACCAAAAGCTTTTTAAATGAAAATTCACCCTATTTTATAAGAAATCACTTTAACACTCATCCTTCATGTCAAATCAAAATAATATCGAGGCAATTAAAAGCCTTATAGATGAGCTCAATGGATTTGCAGAAAATGCAGCAATCCTTGTTGAAGGTAAAAAGGATAAGCAGGCATTAGAGCAAATTGGAGTTAAAGGAGATTTCTATTTAATAAAACAAAATGGCAGAGGCTTAATAGAAGCTGCTGAACAAATTGCAAAAAAATATACAATGGTAATATTCATGTTTGATTTAGATCCTGCTGGCAGAAAATTGCTTAAACAAATGAAGCAAATTTTCATAAAGTTGGGCATCAAAATAGAAGAATCTTTTATGTTCAGACTTCTAACTTTGGCAAACTCTCAAACTGTCGAAGGAATTTAAGCCTTAGCAATTATTAGGAGGAAAAAATGGGAAAAATTAGTCCAGTATCAATAAAATATAACATTATAGCAGATATAGAGCTAACTAGTTTAGCTGACAAATCAGATGTAATCGGAGCTATCTTCGGGCAAACTGAAGGTTTGCTTGGTTCAAATCTAGAGTTAAGAGAACTACAAAAGACTGGAAAAATCGGAAGAATTCAAGTTAATTTAAAAGCATTCAAAGGTTCAAGCAAGGGAACAATTATAGTTCCGTCAAGTATGGGAAAATCAGAAACTGCAATTATAGCAGCTGCTCTTGAAACCATAGACAGAGTAGGTCCTTGTAATGCAAAAATTGTTGTTCAGAAAATTGAAGATGTTAGAATTTCAAAACGAAATTTTATTCTTGAAAGAGCAAAAGAATTGCTCCGCAATTTAATGACTTCTTTACCAGATTCACAGGAATTTACAAATCTTGTAACTCAGTCTGTTAGAGCTCTTGAGCTTAAAGAATATGGTGAAGACAAGCTTCCTGCAGGACCAACAATTGAAGATGAAGAGGAAATATATATTGTTGAAGGAAGAGCAGATGTTCTGAATTTACTTAGATATGGAATCAGAAATGTTGTTGGATTAGATGGTTCAAAATCTTTGAAAACAATAAAGGAACTTGCAGATGGAAAAGTTTCAACACTTTTCATTGACGGAGACAGAGGCGGAGACCTTATTGTTAGAAAATTATCAAAAGAAATTGATTTAGATTTTGTATGTCAGGCTCCAGATGGAAAAGAGGTTGAAGAATTGACTTTAAAGGAAATTCAAAAAGCTATAAGAGCAAAAATTGCTCCTGAAGATTTTGAAGAATCAAGTAATGGAAATGGAAATCGAAATTATAGAAACAGAGCTTCTCAGGAAAACAATAGAAATTCAAATCAAAGATATAGACGAAGTTCTTCAAGTCAGAGAGTTAGCACAAGATTGCCGCAGATAATTAATAAAAATGCATCAGAGATAAAAGAAATGGCTGAAGAGTTAATTGGAACTCGCGGAGCATATCTGCTTGATGAATCAATGAACATTCTTGGGAAAATTCCTGCAAAAGAAATCAATGAGACTTTAGATTCTTTATCTGGCGAGGTTTACATAATTATTGTAGATGGTGAACTTGACAAAGAAACTTTAAAATCAGCAGATAAGCACAAAGTTAATTACATTATTTCAAATGACAAATCTAAGGAAAATGAAAGAAAAGTTATTTTAGCTGAAAAGCTATAGATTTTTCTTTTCTTTTTTTAATACAACAAAATAATTTTTATTTTTTCCATTAAAAAATTGGCCTTTTTTTTCAATTTTAAATCCTGCTTTTGCACATTGAATCAATAAGTTTCTCTCACTAAATAAAAAATAATATCTTACTGCATCACCCCATTTAATTTCAAGAGGTTTATTTTGCATTAACTTTAACAAATTTTTCATAGATAAGAATTTTGTTTGCCATTTTGACCAAACAGTAATCAGGCACGTTCCACTATCTTTTAAAACTCTGTAAATTTCTTTTAATGTTTTAATTTGATCTTCAGGACTTAAATTATGTAATGTATAAAGGCACATTGCTTTACTAAAGCAATTATCTTTAAATGGAAGCATAGTAATATCTGCATTAATCAATTCAACATTGTCTCTGTCAACTCTTTTAAGAGATTCAATTGAGAAATCAACTCCAAAAATCTTTACAGGATATTCAATTAAATATGATAAATTACCACAACCTAAGTCTAGAATGTTTTCTTTTGATTCATTGATGAACTTGGTAATTATCTCATTAGTTTTTCTCCTATAACCTCCATATTTTTTCGCTATAACATCATATGCTTTTTGATTTAATTTTCCATAAATGTCCATTTTATTAATGACCCTATATTTTAGCTACCATACACTAAATCTGAAATTCTTAAAATATTCATGATTGTCCATTTCAGAAATTAGTTGTTCAATCCTTTGGTATAGTCTATCTACTTCAACGTAAAACTTATTGTTTTTAACTTTTACTTTACTGGACTGGTGTTTATTTTTAAAATTGTTGATAAATTCTTTTTTAGAAGTTTTAGGCGGGCCCCACAATATCTTTTTTTTAGACAGGGCTTTTTTGTTAGTAAAGAACCACATTTTAAAGGGACTATTAATATCTTTATCCCACTCCCAATCTGGTTTAATAATTTCAAATTCATTTAAAATAGCATGCTTGCATAGGTATCTAAAAGCTTTCATAATTTTTGAACCTGCAATATCTTGATTTTCGCTTTCAGGTTGAGCTTCAATATATACTAATTTTTTATTTTCTTTTTTTGCGATTTTTTTTAATGCTTCTAAACTGATTTTCTTTTCAACAAAAAATTCTTTTAGAGGTTTTTTAAGAAATTGAGAAGCATATTTTTTTATTTTTCTGAAATTTTCAACATTAAGAGCTGCAGCACAATTTCGTTCTGGTTGAATTGGGTCAACCACAATTAATGGACCATACATCTTAGAGTCATTCATTTTTTTTATTAGCTCTTCTCTTGAATTATAATGTTTTTCAATATCAACAATCATTCCAGATTCCCAGCCATCAATTGCTTCAACTAATTTTTTAAAACTACCATAGTAAAGTGTAAGAATATCAATTACATGACCTGAAAACCCATTTATGTATGATTCTGCACCATATACTTTTGCAGCTTTGAAAAATTTTTTTGCAATACGTATTTCAGAATTAATTTTTTTATTTTTCTTTATTTTTGACTCACTCCAAAGAACATGTAACGGGCTTGCATCTGTAATATTTTTTGCTTTTTTATAATCTAAAATTTTTAATGTTGGAACAAATTCCAAATCATAATTTCTAAATCCTGTTTGAAAATAATCTCTTGAACCTTTAAGTCTTAGAATCTGGTCAAAGCAGTTTAAAAGAATTTCCTCACTATAATCTGAGATCTTATCATCTTTTTTTGCATATTTTGCATAATCAAACCTAAGAAAGAAATCAATATCATGCAATCCTGGCAACCAGGTGTCTTTTCCAACACTTCCGCCTACAAAAACATCTATATCATATTTATATTTTTTAGCAACCTGATTAATTCGGCTTTTAACTTCACTTACAACCTCATTTATTTTTTTATATTCTGCTTTAGAAGGAGTTACTTCCTTTTTAATTAAATTTAAAACTCTCTCCATAATTATTTTAATCTTGCAATCTATAAAATTGTTATCATTCCTATTCTCAAATTATTTCTTTTTTCTAAATAACTTAAGTTTATCTTTATATTTTATCAATGATGGAGCAAACTTTTCAAGCAATTCTTCTTCTTTTAAATCTGTAAGCTTAGTAATTTGTTTTAACCTTAATGCATCTAAAACTCTCTTTTCCATAAAGTGTTTTATAATATCTGAAAGCTTGTCTCCACTTAAAACTTTTGGAAGAATAACATATGTTGCGCCCAAATCATATAACTCCATTGCATCACTAATTGTTTTTGCAGTTAAGAATACATTTACTTTTGATTTTTTAAGCATTAAATACTTAAGTAAAAACATATTGTCATTTTGATTAGGTATTGTAGAGATAATTGCTCTTGCATTACGAACATTTATCTTCTCAAGAACTTCATCATCAGAAATATCTCCATATATGCATGGAACATTTTCTCTCATAAGTTTTCTGATTATTTCAGGGTCATAATCAACAACAATAAACTTTTTACCTAACTTTTTTAAAGTTTCTAAAACAACTCTGCCTGTTTTATCTGAACCACAGAGAACATAGTGATTTTCAAGTTTGATTTCTGATTCAAGCTTATTCTTGACTCGATTTTTTTTAAGGAAAAATAATCCTTTATTAAGAGCTTTGTATATTTTATAATCATATTTTATTATATAGCTTGTAAGAGTCATTGTAATTACTGCAGTTATAATTACAATTGAAAGCAAGTTTCTTGAAATATGCCCGAAAATAACTCCCTGACTTGCAAGGATAATTGAGAACTCAGAGATTTGCATTAATCCAAGTCCGCTTAAAAAAGCTGTTCTTCGCGAAAAACCAAATAATGAAGATAGTATCATTATTATAATTGGTTTTAATATTACTGCAATTCCGATTAAAGCAAGTAAAAACCAAATTTTGTTTGCAGATACAATTGGAACAATCTGCATTCCAATTGAAACAAAGAAAATTGTTACAAACAAGTCTCTAATAGGCTTAATCTTTGCAATTATCTCAACATTATATGGAAAACTTGCTAAACTTATTCCTGCAATAAATGCTCCAATTGATAGTGGAATTGAAACAAGACCTGCCAGACCAACAAAAGCAAAGCACCAGGTTAGTGCAAACAAAAGCAAAAGCTCTTCTGATTCTGCAATTTTCCTAAAAAACAGAGGTAAAATATATCGTGCAAGAATAAATGCCAATGCAATTATCCCAACGCCATTAATTGTTGAACTAAGTAAGCTTTCCCAGCCAAAATTATTTAAACTCATTAAAAATGACAATGCAAAAATTACAAAAATATCCTGTATAAGCAATATTCCCAACATAATCCTGCCATGCAAAGTATTTATCTCATTTTTATCAGATAGCACCTTAAGAACAACTGCAGTTGATGAAAAAGCTAAAATCAATCCAACATATAATGCTTCAATATTTCTAAATCCAAACAATACTGCAACAACAAAACCCACTCCTGCAATAAGAAGTATTTCAATAAGCCCTCCAATTGCAGAAACTTTACCAACAACTTTTAATTTTTTAAGATTAAGTTCAAGTCCAATTACAAATAATAGCAAAGCAACTCCAAATTCTGCAAAAGCAGTTATTATATTTATATCTGTAATTAATTTAAGACCAAAAGGACCAATTAAAATTCCAGCAATAACATATGCAGGAATAAATGGTTGTTTTAGTGAACGAGCAATTACTGAGAAAACTGTTGCAGTAGCAAGAATAAAAATCAAATCAACAATAAACCCATCCATATATACTAAAATATATATTTTAGAATATATACTTTATGATTGCTTAATTACATAAACTTATTTAAATCTCATCTGCAAATATATTGCATGAGAGATAAAATTCTCGCATTACTCAGGGAAAAAGGACCAATGTTTCCAGCAGAGGTAGCAGCTAAACTTGGCGGAAATTCCTTTTTAATGAAAGTGTATCTCTCTGAACTTGTTTCTGAAAAACACTTACTTGCTTCTTCTTTTGGATTAAAGGAAGGAAAAATTTATTTTTTGCCAGGTCAGGAAAAAGCAGCAGAAAAAAAAGTAAATCAAATTCTTAGCATAAAACGGACGCCGTTAATGTATTCTGATTCAAAAAACAAGAAATTATCTTCAGAAACACTTGAAAAACAGCGTAAGTTTGCGCAATTAGCAGCTGAAGCTGAGAAGAAAGATGCTGAATTTGAAAGAATTAAAGCTCAGCGAATGAAAGAGCTTGAAACTCAAAGAAAACAGGAAGCAGCAAGACAGGAAAAATTTCTTAAAGAGCAGGCAAGAAAACAAACACTTGAAAAACAAAGACAGCGAAACTTCCAGGCAAAAGCGCCAATAATACGCAAACCTAATATTCAACAAACTCAGCAAACATCAGCGTATTTTAAACAAAAACAAGAGATTAAAAAAGCAAAATCATCTAATTTTATTGATAATGCAATGAATTTTTTGCAAGAGCATCATATTGAAATAACTGAAGAACTTGAATCAAAAAAGAAAGAAATTGACCTTTTACTAAATGTTCCATCTCCATTAGGTCCCCTACCTTTTTTTTGCAGAATACGCGATAAGAAAAAAATAAATGATGCAGACCTCTCTCTTGTTCACTCTCAGGCACTGCAGAAAAACATGAATGCTCTTTTATTAACTCCAGGTTCTCTCTCAAAATCTGCTCAGGAATTTTTAGAAAAAACAAAAAATATGTTTGTTAAAATCATCTAATTCTTGCTAACTGCGAGATATTTCCACACCTTTTTCATCAAATAATTTAGCTAATCTATCTGTACATATTAGCTCCTAGCACAAAGTCTGACAAATTCAACTTTGAAATGTCATAAATTATTAAAATTCTAAACATGTTTAAAAAAATACTTACTATTTTTATAACTATATTCAAAAAACACAACAATACTTTTAAACGATCTTAGCTACAAGATATATATGCTATCCCCTTTCCTAAAGAAGCTGATGTTTGCTCGCCAGTTCTTTAATATGAACGGCAAATTAGAGATTTTAGGAGAGCGGAACATTATGATGGAACCTGAAACTTTGCTCCTGATGAATGAATCAGCATATGAAATTGGAAAACAATCAGCTATTTCTTACTTTAAAAAATATCAGAAAAAAATTAATTTATCAGAAAATAATTACAAAAATCTAATGAATTTATTTGAAATCTTAGGATTAGGTATGCTTCAAATAATAAAAGCAGATTCAAAATCTGCAATGGTTTCAATTAAAGAGTCAGTAATTGCAGAGCAATTTCTTAAAAAAAATAAAAAATCCACTCAACCTGTCTGTGATTTTACATCAGGATTCCTTGCAGGACTCTTTTCTTTTATGACAAATTCAAAAGCAGACGTAAAAGAAACAATGTGCTTAGCATCAGGAAAAACAGCATGCACGTTCCAAGTTAAATGGTAACCACTCCCTTTCTTTTGTAAAAGAAAGGTTTGGGTTTTACCTCAAAGAAAACCAAATTCATTGGCTTACAGCCACAGAAGCTTTTTAGAAAAAAGCTTCATCAAAAAATAGCATAACTCAATCCAGAACTTAACTCTGGAATCACCAATTTACACTCTTCATTCAAGAAAGAGAATAATAATTAATAGGGTTGGTAAAATGAAAAGTCGAAAATCAAGTCAAAAACTAAAAAAAAGTCCAAGAATACGAACAAGAAGAAGTTCATTTTCTTCACAAACTAGAGTTAGAAGTGCTGGGAGATTATCGTCAGCATCAGCAAAAAGAACTGCCAAAAGAGCTGCTTCAAGAGCAACTCAACATGCTAAAAAAACAGTAAGCACTGCAAAACGTGCAATATCTGGATTTAATCCAACTGCATTAGTAAGACAAAGCAAAAACATGAAATTCAAGAACAAACACGTTTTTGCAGGAACAGGAATTTCAAAAGCAGATGACCCATACACTGCAGGAAAAGAAGCAGTTGAGATGGCAATTAAGAATATGAAAAAAGAAGGTACAGATAACCCAACATTTGCATTTGTTTTTTGTTCTGGAGGAAAATATGGTTCTAATGAATCAAATATAAAGAAGTTAGCAAAGTCTGTTGATAAAAGTTTAAGGTCATTAAATAAAGAAGTGCAATGGATTGGTTGCACAACTGCTGGAGAAATCTCAAATTATGGCGTAACAGAGGGATCTTGTGTAGTTTTAACCATATCTAGCAAATATATAAATCAAAGCATTGCAGTAGGAAAAAAGGTAAGTA
>CAYTAB010000003.1:0-38524 GCA_964435825.1 Candidatus Woesearchaeota archaeon | reverse complement strand
TTTGTCTTTCCCGATTTTTTGAAATCCAATAATAAATTGAGTCTCGCGTATCTTTTGCAAGCAACAAAATTACTTTACCAATTTCCTGTCTTCCTGTTCGGCCTTTTCTCTGTATTGAGCGAATTGCTGATGGAACTGGCGAGTAAAATATAATTAAATCTACTTTTGGGATATCTAATCCTTCTTCTGCAACAGATGTGCAGATTAAAATGTTTGTTCTACCATCTTTTAGTTTTTGAATTGCTTCAATTTGTTTTTTTTGGCTCATTCCTTTGCTGGTTTTTGCTGATTGACCTATAAATTTTTCAACTTTAAAAGATGATAATTCTTTTTCTATTTTTTCAATATTGTTTCTAAATTCTGTAAATATGAGGATTTTAGCGCCAGGATTGTGTTTTGTTTCTTTTTCAATTATTTTTTTAAGTTCTTTTATTTTTGGATGTTCAATCCCATTTTCAATTGCATTTTGAGTTAAACTATATGCTGCTCTAAAATGAAAGTTTTGAACAAGGTTTTTAATTGCTTTTGTTTTTGTTGATTTTGATTTTTTCCAGATTTCCTGCATATATTCTTTTAATGCATTTAGTGATTCAGATTCAAGCAATCCAAGTGCATGAGATATTTTAAATAGTTCTGCAGAAATTGAAAGCCCTCTCATTATATCAAAATCTCCTTGGTTTAATTGAGCTCTGAGTGAGTGTTGGAGTTTTAGGATATTTTTTTTATTAAATTGTGAGATTTTTGTGCTGTTTATTATTTTTAGTTCTTTTAATTGAATTAATTTTTCTTTCATTGCGATTTCAAGATGTTTTTTTATTGATTTCATTTGTTTTGGCAATTCAATTATGCGCGATTCAATTTTTATGTCTTTTACATAATCTTTAACTTCAGAATCTGCTTTACTTCTCTTCTCAATTTTTTCAATAAATAAATTTGAAGTTATTTCATTTATTTTTTCAAGTTCATGTCCTGGAGATGCAGTTAATGCTAGAATTCGCAGGTTTTTATGATATAGTTTTTTTGCAATGAAAACATATGCATAGTCTCCTGTTGCTTTATGAGCTTCATCAAAAACAATAATTGAATAATCTTTTTTTTGTATTTTTTTTGAAAAAATATCATTTTGAATTGTTTGAGGTGTTGCAAAAATTATTTTTGCTTTTTCATAAATTTCTTTTCTCTTTTTTGAAGGTGTTGCTCCTGAGACTGCAACAATTTCATCTTTTTCTGCTTGAAAAAATTCTTTAAAAGTCATTAGGTGCTGGTTTACCAAAGGTTTTGTTGGAGCTAAGAATAATGCCTTTTGGTTTTCTTTTAACAATAAACCAATTAATGCAATTGCTATAAATGTTTTTCCAAGACCTGTTGGAATAACACATAAGGTATTGTGTTTTAGTGCAGTGTTTAGTATTGTTTGTTGATATATACGTAAATTCAGCTTTTCTTTTAAGAATTTCATTTTAACCTTCGTATTTTACTTTTTCTTCAACAAGATGTTGTTCACTTAGCCATACTCCGGCAGATATTAAGAAACCTAAAAACAAACTTAATAAAATATTGTTTGTTAGAATAATGAATATTTCAGATAATAAGATTAGGGGAAAGAAAAAAAACCAAAAAGGTCTTGAACCAAAGAAAACCATTTCTCCTTCATTAAATGCGATTTCTTCATTCTTGGCGCTGCTTTTTTGAAAATTCAATAAAGTTCTGTCAATATATTTCATCCAATAGTTTTCACTAACTTTTCCATATTTTTTTAGTTTCATCATTGGAGCATTAATCCATAAATAAAGCACTCTGAAAAATGGGAAAAGATTAAATACTGCAATATAGAAATTGATATATGCAATTTGTTTTGCAATAAAATTGCCTGTTTTAAGAAAAAGAGCATATCCAATTACACCTAAAAGAAAATTAGATACAGGACCGATTAGTGCAATTTTTGCCCGCTGTCTTGGACCTGGGAAGCTATACTTTTTTCCATAAGTATATATTTTTTTTCCATTAAGAATAATTGACCATACAGCAGCAAATACAAAATATCCATTTGTGAGAATTGTGCTGAGTATAGCCAAAAATAGAGATGTTTTCCAGGTTTTTGTTTTTACATCAACAGCATATTTTTTGCCAACTGCTTTATGTAAAACTTCATGCATAAGAATTGAGATAAAAACAACTCCTGAAGTTATTAAGAGATTTACTAATCCTGTCTGCCAGAAATTTGAGCCTGAACCCCAATTCCGAAAACTAAAACAAAATCCTAGAACAATTGTTACAAGCATTAAATCAAAAATCTCTGACTTATTCATATAGAGGAGTATAGTTTATTTAATAAAAAAGTTGTTAATTACTTGCTATTTTTTATTAATTGTTCAACTTCTTTTTTATGGCCTGCGCCAATAACTGCGATTATTCTTGAGTCAGGATATTTTTTTTGTATGCTTATTATGTTTTTTGCAATAATCTTATTTCTCTCTTCAATTAAAATTTTGTAAAATGCTGGAACTTTTTTCTTAAATTCAGCAGTCATTTCTTCTATTATTTTTTCTTCAGGCACTTTTCTAAGATCAATTTTTTTTGCAAGTTTTTGATTTTTTCTTGAAAATGGCGAGAATAGGATATAAAATATTAATTTTAATTTATCTCTTGTTTTTATTTGTGATAGTTTGTTTAATGTAATCTCTATTGGCTGATCAATAAGCATTATTTTTGATTTTACTTTTTTTGCAGCCAATACTGCAGTTTTCATATCAATTCCTGGCTGAAATCCAACCTGTCTTCCGAGCACAGATTGCATTTTTGAACCAATTAACCCAAAAATAAAACCAAAAATTCCAATTTGTTTTATGCTTTTTAGAGAATATTTATTTCTTTGGTTTGAAAATAAACTTTCAAGTCTTTGCAAATCCAATTCAACTGCAACAATCTCAGGTTCTTCAGTTAAGATAATATCTTTAATTTTATATGCAAATTGGCCAGAAATGTGAGATGAGCCAAGAATCTGTAGATTTTTCATCTTAAAGTTTTTTAAATGCAAGAGTTTTTATATTATTTGGTTTTGATAGTTTGTAATTATAAATGTCCTTTTCTCAAGAGAAATCTTTTTATTCTTTAGTGAGTAATCATTTTTAGGGTGAAGCTTAATGTTAAATATGAAAAATATTAGCGAAGTCAGCGGAGTTAGCGTATATACAATTGATGGACAATATTTTGGAGAGGTTGAAGATGCAATTCTTTCTCAAAATAAAATTTCTGGGTGGAGAATAAGAACTACTAATCAAAAATCTCTCTTAAGAAAATCATTACCTAGTGCAAAAGGCGTTCAAGTTCCACATCAACTTGTTCGAGCAATTGGTGAAATAATGATTATTGAAAACGCTAATATGAACTATTCTGATTCTGAAGAATAGTCAACTCCTTTCTTTTTTAACTGAAATGAAATTCAACAGCACTAAAGATATTATTGTTAAGAAAAGGATTGTAGATCAAATTATTGGTCAAGATGAAGCAGTAGATATAATTAAAAAAGCTGCGAAACAGCGACGACATGTTTTTTTAATCGGCACTCCTGGAACTGGAAAGTCAATGATTGGGCAGGCACTTTCAGAACTATTGCCAAAAAGTTTGTTAAAAGATATTTTGATTTTTCCAAATGAAAAAGATGAAAATCAGCCATATGTGAAAGTTGTTTCTGCAGGTGCAGGAACATCTTTGGTTAATTCTGCTAAATTAAAGGCAAAATCCTTTCTTAGAAATAAACAGTTTCTTTTTTTAGCTTTTGGATTTGTTGCATTACTTTTTCCATGGATAATCAGAGAGAGATATGGAGATATAATGGCTGCTGCTTCTTTAATTGGAGGTTTGCTTCTTGTTGGAATAATTGCTCTTTCTTTAAGTATTGGAAATAGAAATGCAAAAGTAATTGAACCAAAGATGATTGTGGATAATTCTTCTTCAAAAAGAGCTCCGTTTATTGATGCTACTGGAGCAAAAGCAGGTGCTTTGCTTGGAGATGTAAGACATGACCCTTTTCAAAGCGGAGGATTGGCAACTCCAGCACATTTGCGAGTTGAAGCTGGAATGATTCATAGAGCAAATGGCGGAGTTTTATTTATTGATGAGATTTCAACACTTGAGCCAAAAACTCAACAGGAATTGTTAACTGCAATTCAGGAAAAAAAATTTTCAATTACAGGACAATCAGATAGAAGTGCAGGAGCATTAGTTAGAACAAAACCAGTTCCTTGTGATTTTGTTCTTGTTGCTGCAGGAAATGTTGAGACTGTTCAAAAAATACATCCTGCATTGCGGTCTAGATTGAAGGGATATGGCTATGAAATTTATATGAATGATTTAATGGAGGATAATAAAGAAAATAGAGAGAAGTTGGCTGTTTTTGTTGCACAAGAAGTTGTAAAAGATGGAAAAATTCCACATTTTACTAAAGAGGCAGTTCAGGAGATAATTCTTTTTGCAAAAAGAATGGCTGGGCGTAAAAATAAACTTACTTTAAGATTGAGAGATCTTGGAGGTTTAGTTCGTGCTGCAGGAGATTTAGCTTTGGAGCGAAAACAGAAGTTGGTTCGGGCAAAAGATGTTATTGATGCGCGGAAACTTTCCAGAGGGTTAGAACAACAAATTGCAGACAAAGTTATTGAACATAAAAAAGAGTATCAGGTTATACGAACTTCTGGCAAAGAAATTGGCAGAGTTAATGGTTTAGCAGTTATTGGCTCAAAAAATAATTTCTCAGGAATTGTTTTGCCTATTGATGGAGAAATTGTTCCTGCACAGGCAAATAAAGAACAAAAAATTGTTGCAACAGGCAGTCTTGGAAAAATTGCAAAAGAAGCTGTTACAAATGTTTCTGCAATTGTTAAAAAATGGTTTAATGCAGATATAAAAAATTATGATGTTTATGTTCAATTTCTGCAAACTTATGAAGGTTTGGAAGGAGATAGTGCAAGTATTGCTGTTGCTACATGTATTATTTCTGCATTAAAAAGTTTGCCGATTCAGCAAGATATTGCAATGACTGGAAGTTTATCTGTTAGAGGTTTTGTTCTTCCAGTTGGAGGAATAACTCAAAAAGTTGAAGCAGCAATTGAAGCAGGTCTGAAAAAAGTAATTGTTCCTGCAGCAAATGAACGAGATATTATTTTAAGCCCACAACTTAAGAAGAAGATTAAAATTATTCCAGTTAATACTCTTAAGGATGTATTAAAAGAAGCAATTGATTGGAAGGGCAAAGAATCAATTTTAAGAAAAATAAATTAACTTTTCTTTGCATTAGTGAGAAATTAATTTTTTATGTAATGGTTGTGTATTAAAGATATACTTCTTTTTAATGCAAACTTTTAAATAGTCTATTTGTGTACTATTTATAGACTAATGGGAGTTAATGCAAAAGTTAAAGGAAAGGTAGCATTGAAGCCTATTAGTTTTGACCAAATTCTGACAAGACAAGTTATTAAAAACAACGCTTCTTCTGGGAAGATTACATTACCAAAGGAATTAATTGGTAAGAAAGTAATCGTCTTGGTTGACGAAGAACAGTGACGGTACGAGAAGAGCATCAGTGCCCAGACTGATGCACAGCTACACCCTAGCGCCCTTTTGGGCGCGGGGGTTTGTGTATTTCTTTAAAAAGAAAAACACACCTCCGGTCAGGTGCGACTGCTTCGGCAGTCGCTAATTCTTTTAATCATTATTTAACTTAATCTGTTTACTTAAGTATACAAATTCGAAAGGTTTTTAAATAAAAAAAGAGAATATTTGTTATTAATTAGTGGTGATATATCTGTTAAAATGAGTAGAACTGAACTTGAAAAAAGGATTATTGAAAAATGGAAAGAGCAATATGATCCTAATAAAATCAAGAAGCGCAAGCGTTTAGAACAGATTGTAAGAGAATATAATCAAAACGCAGTTCCTAAACCTGTTTTTAATATATCTACAAAATACAGAGATTCTGTTTTTGAGCAATTTACTCCAAAAGTAGAGCTTGCATTAAATCATTATAATATTCACAATAAAAGCCTGATTGAAATTTATGCACATGATGATACTGATGGAGCAATTGGTGCTAAGGAATTAATGAGATATTTTTCACAAAAAGGTTTTGATAATATTAAAGTTCATTTTATTGATAATTATAACACTCCACCTAAACCAAAGAAAGGCTCTTTTGTTGTAAGTGTTGATATAACTGTTCCATATCATACAAATGTTCTAGTTGACCATCATGATGTTGCGCTTGGCAAAAATGCTGATGCAAAACTTGTTAAATTTGATTTAAATATTAATGGAAATAAACCACTTATGGCAACAGCTTCAGATTTGGCGCGCGGAATTGCTTTAAATTTTGAAAAAAAGATGGTTGAGCTTTCAGATTCTCATCCAAATAAGCGTGAAAAACGGAGTTCTGCAGATTATAATCTTGAGGAGTTATTAACTATTACAGGTCATATTGGAGACCATGTTCCAAGTGCTGTTAAATTTTGTTCACACATGTATCAAAAAAAATTAGCAGTTGGTGAAGATGCAGATTTGTATTCACCAGAGAAGTTTGAAATGATGAAAGAACTTTCTCTTTATGCATTGCTTCGAATTAGAGATGTTAAATCTGGCAAAGTTCATTTTAGTGAGTTTTTTAAAGAATTAGATAATCTTGGATTGAAAATTCTCGGAGTTGGAAAGGCTCTTGCAGACCCTAATTTTGAACTTTTAAATGAATCTTATGTTAATAGAGATATTGTATATAAGGTTCAAAATATTATTCATAACTCTTCGTTGATACAGGGACCAGGTCATTATTTTATTGTAATGGATAAGCAGAGCTTTCAACATGCCACAGGTGTTGTTGCAAATTATTTAACTTGTTATTCTGAGCCAATGAAAATTATGCATAAAGCATCTAAGTATGTTCATAATCATGATACTTTTTACTCTAATTTAGAAAGAGCATTAGATTCTTCAACAATGTTTGTTGCTGAAGATCTTGAAAATGGTTCATATAAGATTAGTTTTAGAGGATATTCTGCTGAAGAGTTAAAACAAATTCTTTCAGATAATTCTGCAAATATCAAGGGCCGAGGCAAAGTTGGTGGTGGTGTAATAAGCAAGAAGCAATTATTAAAGATTGAAGAAAGTCTTTCAAAGAAAAATAATCTTTTGGAAAGAATGTATTTTAAAGGAGATTTATGGAGTGAACCTTTGACTAAATATACTTTATAGTAATTTTTTTATAGACTTTATATTTAGTTATGTTATGAACATTGAAATTTCTGATGAAAAGATTAAAAAAATTGAGAAATTTGTTAAAGAAGGAAGATATCATTCAATTAATGCTTTTTTTGAACAAGCAGCTTATCTATTGATTATGGCTGAAGAAAACAAGGATTTGTGGAAAAGAGGTTTGTAGAGCATTAGAGTAAATAATCTTTATCTGGATAAACATAAATTGTGTTGTTTTTATTTATTATTTTTGTGTTTAGAAATTTTTGAATAATATATTTGTTTGTGTTGAAATGTGATGTTTGTTTTGATATTTTAAATGAACCTCCAGTTATAGCAAGAAAAATTAAAAGCTGGTCTGCCATATATCTATCGAGAGTTGCAGAGCTTTTCATTTCTTCAAGCAGTTTATGTGCTGCTTTTCTTCCAATGTGTTCTGGAGAGAAATTTTTTGTTCCAATTTCACATGTTCCAAGTTTTGTATATTGATAATGTGCATGAGCATGAAATGAGAAACCTGAACAAGCAGTATTTTCATAACTTATTTCTTCATCTCCTATTTTTTTATTAATTACTTCTTTAAATCCATAAAGAAGCCTTCTTGCAGTGTCTTTTGTTTTTAAGTTTGAAGATGCTCTGCTAATTGTGTCTATTATTTTTAGTTTTCCGTTTTTCTGAAGATGCAGGCTATATCTTTTTATCCAAGGATAAATAAGCACTTTTACATGACCCTGGCCTTTTGGATAAAAACCATATCTTAAAATATGGATATGGGTGTTAATGCCCAATCTTTGCAGAAAATCACATAAAACATGCGAGACATAATCCATTGATGGTGAAAAAGGCACATCTGTTCCACCAAATAATTCAATTCTTGAAGTTCCATATCCAAAGACTAGCACAGGCAATATTGTTTCAAGCAATAATGGAATTGAGCCAGCAGTTCCGATGTCAAATTTGTATTTTCCAGAGCTAATTGGACCTGGAATAAAAGTTATTTCTTTACTATGAATTCTTGTATTTGAAACTTGTGCATTGCAGATTTCAGCACAAGCGCGTATTGCTGTTAGATGTTGTGCTCTTAAACCTGGATTTGATCGATTTGCGCGAATGTTTATTATATGAAAGGGTTTTCGCGTAATTGCGCTAAGAACAAGTGCTGTTCTTAAAATCTGGCCACCACCTTCTCCAAAAGAACCATCTAACTCAATCATATGTGTATTAAAAAGACTGATGATATATAATTGTTTTTTATAAGTATATAGACAATTTTTTATATTCTGTTTTGTATTTGTTTTTATGCTAGAAATAAAATATTTTAGAGAGCATCTTAGAGATGTTGAAGCTTCTGA
Source organism: Candidatus Woesearchaeota archaeon (assembly GCA_964435825.1). GTDB lineage: Archaea > Nanobdellota > Nanobdellia > UBA10117 > JABICX01 > JAFCGM01. Next base: position 29,936 of record CAYTAB010000003.1, on the reverse strand, counting down.
AAAAAAACGTGGAAAGAAACTTAATAATGTTAAAAAAGTTATTGAATATGATAATAAGTGGCGCAATTCTTTGAAAGAGGTTGAAAAACTGCGCGCAAAAAGAAATTTAATTAATGTGGAAATTTCAAAAAAGAGAAAATTAAAGCAAAATGCTGATGCTCAGATAAAACAAATGCGCGTTTTAACAGCTAAAATCAATAACCTGCAAAAAAAATCAGATTTTTATTTAAGAGAAAGAGATGTTTTTAGAAGCAAAGTTGGAAATATTCTTGATAATAGAGTTCCTTTTGGTAAAAGTGAAGAAGATAATAAAATACTTCGGTTTGTTGGAAAAAAGCCGAAATTTTCATTTAAGCACAAAGACCATATTGAACTTGGATTAAGTTTAGATTTATTTGATTTTGATAGTGCTGCAAAAATTTCAGGTTCAAGGTTTGTTTATTTTAAAAATGAGGCAGCGATTCTTGATTGGGCATTGCAGATGTATGCTATTGAAACTCTTGTGAAAAATGGTTTTAGCATAATCTGGCCTCCACTAATGTTAAATAAAAAAGCAATTAGTGCAGGAATTAATTTACAAGAGTTTGAAGATACAATTTATAAGATTGAGGGTGAAGATTTGTATTTAATAGGAACTTCTGAGCTTCCATTAGTTGCTTTGCATTTTAATGAAGTGCTAGATGTGTCTAAATTACCTTTATTTTATGGAGGAATCAGCCCTTGTTTTAGAAAAGAAGCTGGCACGCATGGAAAAGATGATAAAGGCACAATTAGAATGCATCAGTTTAATAAAGCAGAGCAAGTTGTTTTTTCAAGACAAGAAGATTCAGATAAGCTTTTTAATAAACTACAAAAAATTAGTGAGCAGTTTTTTAAGGATTTGGGAATTCCTTTTAGAGTTGTTGCAATTTGTTCTGCAGATATTGGTGATAAACAGAGTTTACAATATGATATTGAAGCATGGTTTCCTGGACAGAACAATAAAAAAGGTGCATATCGAGAGGTTACTTCATGCAGTAATTGTAAAAGTTATCAGTCAGTAAATGCAAATATCCGCTATCTTGAAAATGGTGAAAAAAAATATGTACATATTTTAAATAATACAATGGTTGCAACTTCAAGAGCAATTCCTGCGATATTAGAAAACCATCAGCAAAAAGACGGAAGTGTTAAAATTCCTTCTTGTTTGTGGAAATATTGCGGTTTTAGAACTATAAAACAAAATCATTGATTTAACAAAACATTTTTAAATAAATTTTGCTACCATATAGTTATGATATCAAAAAAGATCTCATCAGATACTTATTATGAAACTATTGCTCGTAGATTAGCAGGCATTTTTCCTCAAGCTACATTAAATATTAAATCTAGTCTTTCCAACTATGTTTTTATTCGCTATCAGCTTGGGAACAATTCTGCAGAGTTAAGTTATTCTTCAGAATTTGGAACTGTTTTATGTTTTTCTGCTGAAGAGGGTTCTGAAATATTACCTGAACTTGAAACATTAGTTGAACAAATAGAATCTGGTGAGATGTAATAAAGATAGTCGGGAAATTAAATAATATGAAATTTTTAATTGCTGGAGATGTTCATGGAGATTTAAATAGTCTTAAACATCTTGCTGAAAAAGCAAAAAAAGAAGAAGTTGATGCAATTATTCTTTCAGGAGATTTTACATATTTTGATTATCTGACAAAGGGAACTTTTAAGATTTTGAAAGATAGTGGAAAGAAGATTTTTATTGTTCCTGGAAACCATGAGTCTTTGGCAACAACAGATTTTGTTGTTAAAAAATATGGAGTTTATTCTTTACATGGTTATTATTTTGATTTTGGAGATGTAGCGATTTTTGGCGCAGGTGGGGCAAATATTGGACCAAATATCAGTACTGAGAAAGAGATGTTTTCTTTGCTTGAAAAGAGCTTTTCAAAAATTAAATCAAATAAAAAGAAGATTATGATAACTCATGATTTTCCTGCAAAATCATTAGTTGAGAAAATTACATTTGCAAGAGGAAATCAATCTCTGCGAAAGGCAATTGATGAATTTAAACCAGATTTTGCAGTTTTTTCACATATGCATGAGGCTGCAGGAATTGAGGAAGTTATTGGAAATACAAAATTGATTTGTGTTGGAAAAGAGGGAATTGTTATTAATATCTAGTTCAGTAACCTGTTTTTTATACTTTTACGTAATTTGATTTCAAAACTATTTTAAATATTGCTTTTTTTAGAGCTTTTAATGGCTCAAGTAATTCTGGCAGAGAAACCAAGTGCTGCAAGTAAAATTGCATCTGCTCTTGGTGCAGATCAAATTCATAAGCTTAGAGGTGTTAATTATTTTTCAGATAAAAAAAATTCAATATTTGTTGTTTGCGCAGTTGGTCATCTTTTTACTCTTTCTAAGAAAAAAAGAGCAAGATACCCTACTTTTGATTTAGAATGGGAACCAACATATGTTTCAAAGCAAGGCAGATTTTCTAAAAAATATTTTGATGCAATTAAAAAAATTTCAAATAAGGCAGATGAATTAATAATTGCTACAGATTATGATATTGAAGGAGAGGTAATTGGATTAAATATTATGCGGTTTATTTTTGGAAAAGAAAATGCTTCAAGGATGAAGTTCTCAACACTTACTGCTTCTGATTTAAAAGAAGCTTATCAGAAAAGACAGAAAAGTCTTGACTGGGGACAAGCATATGCAGGTGAGACTCGGCATCATCTTGATTGGTTTTATGGTATTAATTTGTCCCAAGCACTTAGCAAAGCAGTTGCTGTTGCAACAAACAAGCATATTTTATTAAGTATTGGACGAGTGCAAGGTCCTGCTTTAGCTATTCTTTCTGAAAGAGAGCAAGAAATTAAGAAATTTAAGCCAAAACCATATTGGGATTTAACTTCTGAAATCTTAATTAAAAATAAAACTTTTTTAGCAGAATATAGTGGAAATGAGATATGGAATAAAGATGAAGCAAAAAAGTTGTTTGAAAAATCTTCTAAAAAAAATGCAATTGTAACAAAAATAACTCATTCAAAACAAAGAGTTTTTCCACCGTTCCCCTTTGATTTAACTTCTTTACAAATGGAAGCTTATCGGGTTTTTGGGTTTAGTCCAAAAAGAACATTGCAAGTTGCTCAGGAATTATATACTCGAGCATATATTTCCTATCCACGAACAAGTAGCCAGAAATTGCCTGCAAAAATAGGTTTTAGAAAAATTCTTAAGAATCTTAGAAATCAGTCTTCCTATAAACTGCTTGTTGATGAGGTTTTAAAGACTTCATTAAAACCAAATGAAGGAAAAAAAACAGACTCTGCTCATCCTGCAATTTTTCCAACAGGTTTATTGCCAAAATCATTAACAAAAGATGAACGCAAATTATATGATTTGATTGTAAAACGCTTTTTTTCAGTTTTTGGAACTGCAGGTGAGAGAACAACTGATAAACTTATTTTTGATATTAATTCACTTGAATTTCATGTTTCTGGAACCAGAACTACAAAAGAAGGCTGGATGAAATGGTATTTTCCATATTCAAAAAAAGAGGAAGAAGAAATTCCCAAGGTTGAAAAAGGAAAGGCATTTAAGCATAAGCCTTTACTTGAAGCTAAAAAAACAAAACCTCCTCGAAGATATACTCCTGCTTCAATAATACATAAACTTGAAAAGCTTAATCTTGGAACAAAAGCAACGCGTGCAAATATTATTGAAACTCTTTTTGAGAGAAAATATTTATCTGGAAAAAGTATTGAAGTTACAGATTTAGGATTGAAAGTTTGTTCGTCTTTAATGAAATATGCTCCTTCAATTTTAAGTCCAGATTTAACAAAGAGATTTGAAAATGATATGGATAAGATACGCGAGCTAAAATTAAAACCTCAAGCAGTTTTAAAAAAGGCACAAAAAACTGTTACTGATATTTATCATGAGATTAAACAACATAGAAAGGAGCTAGGTTCTGAGTTATATGAAGAATTTAAGGAAGTTATAAAAGAACAAACTGAACTTATGAAATGCCCAAAGTGTAATAAGGGAATGATGACTGTTCGTTTTTCACACAAAACTGGAAAAAGATTTTTAGCTTGTAACTTATATCCTGAATGCAAGAACACTTGGCCTTTGCCTCAAAATGGCAAACTGGAGTTTCTTGATAAAACCTGCTCAGAATGTGGTTCAAGAATGATAATGATTTTAAAACCAAGGAAAAAACCATGGATTTTATGCCCAAACCCTTATTGTAAATCTAAGTCAGAACTAAGTTAATTGAAAACATTTATTTTTTTATCAATTTCATTTATTTCTTCTAAGCCCTCGTTAGTTATTTTAAAGAAAAAAAATCTGTTTTCAGGTAGTGAACGGTGTTTGATTAATGTTGCTTTTCTAACACTCTCCTTTTTGTCTAGACGTATAATGCATTTACTCCAATATTTTAAGATATCTCCTCCAACCATCTTAATATTATCCCGCTTTTCAAAATCAGCATATACTTGATTTGTTACTAAAATTGGAATGTTTTTTCGTCTTGCAATTGAAGATAATATTGATAATTGTTTAGTTAATTCAAAATTTATTTCTTCAGGTTTTTGGGAAAGTTCCAGACGATAAAGCATAGTAAGTGAATCAATTATTATTAATTTTATTTCTTTTTCTTTAACTAGTTCTCTTAGGCTTCTAATTGCTTTTTTTTGGTCTTCAAATTCTGCAGGTTCAATTAATTCAATGTTTTTTAATTTTTCATTTCCAGATATTTGTTTGTATCTTTCCAGAGACATTGAACTTTCAGTATCTACAAAGATGATATTTCCAGTTTTTGAGATATTTGCTGCAGCAATTATTGCTATGTTTGATTTTCCAGAACCAGCAGGACCATAAATTGTAGTGATAATACCTGATTCTAAACCTCCATTAAGAAGATTATCCAAAGGTTTACAATTGGTCTTTAGTTTGTTCATATTGTATTGTTTGAAAGCATAACTATTAAATACTTTATTTATATCATTATATATTATAATGGCAGTCTCTGAACGTAAAAAGCAGTATATGAAAGAGTATAATAGCAGAGATTATGTCAAGAAAAAGAAAGCAGAATATATGCGTAAGATTCGATCTAAAAAAGATAAGGAGGCTGCAAGAGATATTGTAAGGCTTTTTTTAGAATATGGATTTGAAAATCTTGCAGAGGAATTTGCATTAGAAAGAGCCCCAGATATGCTTATAACAGCAAAGAATGTCAGAGGAAAACGAACTTAAGAAACCAATTTCACATTTGTTTAAACTTGTTGTTGATTTTTCTTTATTGGAATTTCCAACTAGTTGGTCGATTTCTGAAATTTCTGAACAAGTTAATTTAGGTAAAAAAATTCCTTTTATTATAAGACGCTCTTTGTTGGCTGGAAATGAATTTTCGCTTTTTAAAACAATTTCTTTAGTTTATAAGAATTCTGATTGTTATGATTTAAGTGTTGGTGCTCAACCTTTTGAAGGAGGACCTTCTATTTTTGCATTACCTTTGAGTCAGGAGCAGAAGGTTGATGTTCATAATGGTCAATTTATTTATGCAGGAGACTCTTATGTAGTAAATGCTTCAAGGTTTTATCCAAAAGAGGAAATTTTTTTAGCAATTTATCAAAAGAAAAAATAATTAATAAGTTTGGAATTAATGATTGTTATGAATGGTAAAACACATATTTTATTTGCACTTGCAATTGGTCTGATTTTTTTAAGAATCTTTCCAGAGTTTGGTGTTTTGTTACTTTCAAAGATTTTATTTTCAGCAGGATTATTATTTGGAAGTCTTTTTCCAGATTTTGATTTGAGGATTGGTTTTTTAAAGCATAGAGGAATTTTGCATTCAGTATATATTCTTTTTTTAGCTGTTTTACTTGGAATTTTTTTTAATAGTCTTTTTTCATTATTTTTTGGGTTTGCATTGGGATTTTTTTCCCATCTCATTGGAGATATGATTACACTTGAAGGTATAAGACCTTTTTATCCTTTAAACTTTAGGATTCGCGGCAGACTTCATAGTGGCGGAGTTATTGAATTATTAATTATTATAATTCTTGCTTTTCTGATTTTGTTCTTTTAATTCAAAAAGTATATAATCCACTAAATTCTTTTATTTTTATGAGAAAATTGATGCTTTTTCTTATTGCACTGGCGTCACTTTTATATCCAGTTTATGCTAAGTTAGTTGCAATTGAGCCAACAATAAATACTACAATTTTTATTATTATGGTTGGGAGTATATTGATTTTTGCTTTGTTTGTTGCAATTGAATTTGTAATTGTTTATCTTTTTTTAAGACATATTGTTAGGAAAAAAATTGAGTTGTTTAAAGTTGTTTTATTAATTAACCTGATAGTTTTTCCAATAACTCAAATTCTTGCACTTGTTCTTTTGCAGATGACTTTTAAGGGTTATTTTTTCCAGAATTTCCACTATTTTGCAGAGTTTTTTCCATTTATAGCAGAGTTTTTTCTATTTAGATGGCAGTTTGCTCATTTGTTTAAAGAAAAAGTATTAAAAAAACAAATTAAAGATGATATGGTTTTAGTTATTACTTTAGCTGCAAATGCAGTTACTTTTTTCTTAGGAGTTATTATCTTAAGTCTTCTTTCAGTAATTGGCTTTATTTAATCATCCAAGATAATCTGCAATTGGATTATTTTTTAAAGTTTCTTTGTATCTATGGATGTTTAATTTTGCAAGTGAAGGACTTATCTCCTTAATTGCTTCTTCAAAGTGTTTTTTTCTAACTTTATTTGCTTTAATATTTTCTCTAAGTGCAGCCATTCCTGCTTCTCTGACAATTGCTTCAATATCTGCACCAGAGTACCCTTCTAATTGCTTAGCAAAGCTTTTCAAATTTACTCCTTTTTCCAGAGGCATGTTTTTTGTATGAACCTTTAATATTTCTTCTCTTGCTTTTTCATTTGGTGCATCAACAAAGATTGCTCTGTCAAATCTTCCAGGTCTTAATAATGCAGGGTCAACTAATTCTGGCCTGTTTGTTGCAGCAATTACAACAACATCTGATAAATCTTCAAGACCATTCATTTCTGTGAGAAGCTGATTTACAACTTTGTCTCCTACACGATTTCCAGAAGCATCTGCGCCCCTATGTGAAGCAATTGCGTCAATTTCATCAAAGAATACAATGCATGGACTTACTTGTCTTGCTTTTTGAAATATTTTTCTTATTGCTTTTTCAGATTCACCAACCCATTTTGAAAATACTTCTGGTCCTTTAACTGAAATAAAGTTTGCTCCAGATTCATTAGCAACTGCTTTTGCAAGCAAGGTTTTTCCAGTTCCAGGAGGACCATAAATTAAGACACCTCTTGGAGGACGTATTCCCATTTTTTTAAAAGAATCTGGACTTTTCAGAGGCCATTCAATAGCTTCCTTTAGATCTCTTTTTGCTTTTTCCAAACCTCCAATATCTGACCATTTTACTTTTGGAAGTTCAACTAATACTTCCCGCATTGCGCTTGGTTTAACATTTTTAAGTCCTTCTTTAAAGTCATTTTTTGTTACAATTAATTTTTTAATAACTTCTTCAGGTATTGGTTCATCATCTTTAAAAGAGTATTCAGGTATAACTCTTCGAATAACATTCATTGCTGCTTCTTTAACAACACCTTCTAAATCTGCACCAACAAAACCATGAGTTATTTCTGCAAAATGCTTTAAATCAACATTTTTATCTAAAGGCATGTTTCTTGTGTGGATTTGTAAGATTTCAAGTCTTGCTTTTTTGTTTGGAACTCCAATTTCAATTTCTCTGTCAAATCTTCCTCCACGTCTTAGTGCAGGGTCTAGTGCATCTTGACGATTTGTTGCAGCAATTACAATTACTTTTCCACGAGATTTTAAGCCATCCATTAATGCAAGGAGCTGTGCAACAACTCTTCTTTCAACTTCACCATAAGATTCTTCTCTTTTTGGTGCAATTGCATCAATTTCATCAATAAAAATAATTGATGGAGCATTTTTTTCAGCTTTTTCAAAAATATCTCTGAGTTTTTTTTCAGCTTCACCAACAAATTTACTCATGATTTCAGGTCCATTTAGTAATATAAAGTTTGCACTTGATTCATGAGCAACTGCTTTTGCAAGCAAGGTTTTTCCAGTTCCAGGAGGACCATATAATAAAACTCCTTTTGGCGGATGTACACCAAGTTTATCAAAAATTTCAGGATGTTTCAAAGGCATTTCAATCATTTCTCTAACTTTTTTTATTTCTTCATCTAAACCACCAATGTCTTCATAAGCAATTTCTGGGACTCCAGCACCTGCAGCTATTGCAGATTTATCTGAAATTGAAAATTGTGTGTCTTCTGTTACTAAAACAATTCCTTTTGGTGATACAGAAACAACTTGAAATTTTATAGGTGAACCAAATGAAACTGGACCAATTGTTCCTCCAAAGATTCTTTCAATTTCACTAAATACACTTCCTAAATCATCATTAAATGGACTTGTTCGTCTTCTTGAAACAAGAGAACCAATTGATACAATATCTCCTTTTGTTAAAGGTTTTTTATATAAGGTTCTGTTAATTATTCTTGGTGAGATTTTAATAAGTTCTTTTTCTCCACGAGTTCCTCTTCTAATCTGCATTCCATCATCTTCATCTAATAATGTAATTTCAACATTTTTTCTTATTGGAGATAAAATTATTTTTTTTGCTATTGAAATTTCTTCAACCTTTTGTATGAAAACTTTTTCACCAACACTTGTTCCTGCGTTTCTTCTTGTTATTGGGTCCATTCTTATATTGTTATTTCCAATATCTGAAGGATATGCTCGCTGGACAATTGCTGCAGTTTCCATATCTTCATATGCTCCTTTAATAAGAACAATATCTCCTACAGAGAGATCTAATTTTTTCATAATTTGAGAATCAATTCTTACAATTCCTTTGTCAATATCTTCTTGATATGCTTCGTCAACAATTAGAGAAATTCCTTTTCTTTTTTTATCTACCATTTTTTCCTCCATAAATAATATATTTAATAATATGTTGCAAAAAGTTTAAAAACTGTCGAGTGGAAGCCACTAGTCTTTGGACCAAGAGTCTAAAAGTGTTTTAAATAATGGAGAATTTTCCTTTAGTTCGCGGTTGTAAGGATTTTCACCAAATTCAATTCTAAATGCAGGATTTTCGCTGTTCCATCCATAATATGCATGGCTTAATTTGTTTTTGTCAAATATCTCTAAAATGTCTTTTAAATAGGTATCTAAATTAGGAACATATCTTACTCCACCAAACCCGCCAATTATTATTGGAACATTGTTTTTGTTTTTAAAATCAATTAAAGGCGAGATTTCTTTTTCAAGGTCTTCTTTAGAGTAGGATTTTTTTTCTGCATTTTGCTCATAGCTGTATTCAAATGGAGGTTCCTGCCTTAAAGTGTATTTTTCAGGATAAAAAAACTTGACTGCATAAGCTACATTTTCATCATTAATTGTTTCCAGATTTGATAAACCACTTATTTTACCAGAACCAAGTGGAGATATTACAATTAATTTATTTGATTCTTGTCTGATTATTTTTGCATATCTATTAATTAATTCATTCCAGATTTTTCCAGATTTTTCAAAGTCATCTGAATCTTCTTCAAGAAAATAAATTTCTGCATTTGGTTCACCCATAATTGACCAACCAATTATGGACTTATGGTCTTTTGTTTGGCTAATTAAATCTTGGAGCATCATTTCCCAACCTTCTTTTGCGCGAGTTCTAGTGAAAACTTCATAATTATCTTCTCCTTTTCCAGGACCAGTTAGTGGAACAATTATTACTTTAATTTTTTGTTCATCTGTTTTTTTTAATGCATTTTCAAGAAGTTCAGCAATTTTTTTATTTGGGATATATGGTTCTTCTTGGCTCCAGAAATCTTTAATCTCCAAATAAATCAGTTCTGCGCCATAATTTTTTAATTGTTTTAAACTTGAAGAACTTATCCGCTCTGGAGTCATAACAACACCTTTAAGTGGATTTTCAGTTAATTGTTCAGCTAAATTTTTATGAACTGGTGTAGTTATATTTTTTTCTTCAGTTATATTTTTTTCAATTGATTCCTGTTCAATATCTTTATTTGAACGATGACTTGCAAGATATAAGAATAGACTGCTAACTGCAAGTATTGCAATTAATATGACAATTATTTTTTTTATTTTCATTTTGTTTTTAATTTTTTATACTCTTTTTTAATTGCAGCATCTTCATCATAGAAATATGTTTTTGTAAAATGTAGTGAAAGACCAATACCCCACCCAATTGTCAGTATTGCTGCCCAATATGAATGCAGATTTGCACTAAAATTTATCCAGATATTTAATATCCAAATTATAATGTTAATTATTAAGAAGATTGCAAGATGCTCTTTAAATTTTACTCGTTTTTTTGCAATTTTAATAAGTTTTTTATCCTGCATAATTAGACTTTACTTTTTATTTATATAATGATTTTGCTTCTCAGTCAGTTATTGTTTTTGGTTTTTCAGAAACAATTATTGTATTTTCCCATTGAGCAACTTTACCTTTTGCGCGTTCTTTAAGAATTCCATATTCAGTTATTATTCCTTGATTTTTGAAAGAGATTATTGCAATGTTTGTTTTTGTTAAACCGAATTTTTTTGCAATTTGTCTTTTTGCAAAAGGAAGACCTTTGAACGTGGTTTTTATATATTCTAGAATGTCTCTGTAAGCGCGTACAGGTTTATTTGAAATCACTTCATAAACTTCAGAGCCTTTGCTTTCATAAATTAATCCTTCGCCTGTTGTTGGAAAAGGCTCTATTGCAATAATGTCTCCTTTGCGCAAGTATTGTCCCTCTTTTGCAGCATAATTTGGAATTGTTGGAATTGTGTGTACAATATATCTTCCAACACCATGACCTGACAAGTTTTTGATTGATTTAAATCCATAACTTTCAATTATTTTTTGTATCTCTGCACCGAGTTTTGCAGTATTGACTCCGGGTTTTGCTAATTTCGCTGCAGCAGTGTGTGCTTCTTTTGCAGCTTTTATTAAATTGTTATTTATGCTTGATTTTCCAATTGATACTGAAATTGCGCAATCAGTTACTGCACCATTGTATTGCGCACCTAAATCTAATTTTACTAAATCACCTTTTTTTAATACTAGTGAATCATTTGTTGTTGGCGTATAATGAGCTGCAATTTCATTAATAGATACATCAACAGGAAAAGACAAACCACAGCCCTTTTTTAGAATAAATTCTTCTACTTTTTCTGCAATATCAAATGCTCTTGCCCCTTCTTTTATGAGAGATGCACCATATCTTTTTGCTTGAGCAGATACTTTTCCAGCTTTAATGAAGTCTGAAAAATCTTCCATTATTTTTGTATTTCTATTTATTAATATAAACTTTTAGTTCCATTTTTCAAGAGAAGTCTGACTTTTTGTAATTTCTTTTAATGGAATGTTAAATAATTCAAAGATTTTAAAAACAACACGTATTACTTGTTGATTTATATAATATTCAGGATCATAATCTTCCAAACTTGCTTCAAATCCAAGTTTTATTCTGTTTGATATATTTCCACTGCCTTTGCAAACTATGTAATCAACCATAGACCCGCGGTTTATTTTGTATCCAAGTTTAACATATTTTTGAGCAGCTGAAATGTGTGGTCCGCGCGATTTATATTGATTTAGCGCTTTAAGAAGTCTGGTTCTTATAACTAATTCTTCTATTTTTACATTTCTTTTTTCAATATCTTTGATTATTTTTCTTACATATTCAAGTGCTGAATCTGGTTTTTTTTCAGTTAATATCTTTTCAATAACTCTGGTTTGAACTTTTTTTGCAAGTTCTGACCAGTCACCTCTTATTGCTTCTAACCCCTTGATTTCAACTTTATTTTCATCATCCAGTAAAGCATATCTTTTTTTTGCTCCACCAGATTCGTTTTTTCTGCTTAAAAATAAACCCACTTTGTAGTGATTTTCATATTCAAGTTCAATTTCTTTAGGCAAGGACTCATTTATTTTTTTCACAAATTTTTTAACTTGGTTTGTGGGTTTTCCATTTAAGAATACAGAATCAGTATCTCCGTAGATGATATTAAAGCCTTCTTGTTTAGCTTCAGAAATTACCTTTTTAATATAACTTCTACCTTTGCTTGTTATCTTTTCTGCACTTTCAAAAGAATACCAACGTGATTGTCCATATCTTAAATAGCCATAAAAAGAATTTGCTATTGTTTTTAGTGCAAACTGCTGTGCATTCAATTCTTCTGAGTATTTTTGCTTCATCTCTTTTTTTATTTTTTTTCTTTGAGCAAGAACTTTTTTAATTAGATTTGGAATAAAATCTGTTTTTGTTGGACTAATTTTATGTGCACATACAATAGAGGGGTATAGGCTTCTGAAGTCTAATACGTGCAGGTCTTCATATAAGCCAGCATTTGGTTTAAAAACATATGCACCTTTTACTCTTTTTCTTTCCCGAGCAATAACTTCTCTATAGCTTGGTTTATTTGGAATGATTTTTCCAGCATTATAGTGTTCATTTATTAAGAACCATTCTACAAGCTGTCCATATGACATTTTGCTAGATTCTTCAATTAAACTGTTGGTTAGTGAGTTTAATTCAATTAAAGTTGGAAAGATTTTTTCAAGTAATTTAAATGCAAGAACAGAGTCATTTAAATTATACTCTACGAACTGTTCAAATTCTGAATCTGAACTGCTTTTTAATAATTTTGCAATGTTTAGCATTATTTGTTTATCTAATTTTTTAAGTCCAAGCAACTCTTTTGAAACTGAATCTAAATCATATCTATTTGTACGAAGATTTTGGCCCAGGATTTTTCTTATAGAAATATATGCATCTAACTCAGAGATTCCTGCAATTTTTTTTGTTTTATCTGAGATCCAATTTAGGTTAATTTCAACCTTGTTTTGTTTTAATCTTTCTTTTATAAAAGGCATATCAAAGTTATCAGAATTATATCCTACTATAATGTCTGGGTCAAATTGTTTAATCGTGGCTTCAAAGTCTTTTAACAATTCTTTTTCAGAATTAACAAATTTAACATATTTTTTTTGCGTTTTATATCTTTTCCATAGCGCCACTTTTTTAAAATTTCCAGAACCATAGTAGGAGATTGCAATAATTCTATCTTTTTTTGCATTAGGAAATCTTTTTTCAAATTCAGTTTCAATATCATATGCTAAAATTCTGGGCATTATTCTTTCTTTTTTTCTTGTTATTGAGATAATCTTATTTTTTTCTAATTCTGCTTTGCATAAAAAAAATTGTTTAAGTTTATTGTCAATTAGATATCTAATTTCAAATGGAATATCATGCTCCCGGATTTCTATTATTTCTGGCCATTCTCTTATTTTTCTTTTTATTTCAACAAGAGCTTCTGGAGAAGAAAATTCAATTTTTAATAATTTTTCCCCCTTTCCATCAATTTCTTTTTTTTCAGAACTAACTTTCACAACACCATCAAGTTTATTTATTTTTTCAGCTAAAAAATCAATTTCTTTTGTATTTATCCAGAAATATGGATTATACTCTGCTTCTAAAATAATTTTTTCATGATTTTTTTTACGTCCAAATAGAATTAGTTTATTTGTGTTATTTTTTTTATATAAAATATCTGTTATAAAAAAGGTAGCAGAGGAATTCATTTCCCCTTTATCACCTCAAAAAAACGATTAAATTCAGTTATGATATGTTCTGCATCAGCATTAAGTTTTTGAACACTTAGTTTAAGTCGCTCTTCGTCTTTTACAATATCTGTAATCATATCATAGGGTTTTGTTGCTCGCTGAAAATCTGCAATTCCTACAGATCCAAATTGAGTGTTTCCCATTTCTTTGGATATTTTTTTTAATAATTCTCCAAGCCAGATATTGATGGCTTCTTTTACTTCAGAACGTATTTGTTTTTCAGTTCCAATTTGCTCTTTCATAAGTTTGACTATTCTTGCTCTTGGAAATGGCAGGGAGTCATCTTCTTCAGTTTCTTCATGTTTTTCGATTTCTTGTTCTGTCATTTTAATACCACCTCAATTTCAAACCCTGAAGTTTGCTTTCAAGGTTTAAGATATTAATTTTAACAACATTAGGTTTAAATAATTATCTCTTTTAAATAAAACAATGAAAAATAATGATAAGTGCAGCAAATGTTCTAGAAAATCTGCATATTATCTGCCTTATTTAGGAAAGAGCTTATGCAAGACTTGTTTTATTAAACTTCAGGAGCAGAGAATATCTAAGACAATCAGAAATAATCAACTTATTGCTGATAAAGACAAGATTGCTGTTGCACTTTCAGGAGGAAAAGATTCAGCTGTTGTTCTTGATTTTCTTAAACGATATACTCGCTATAAGAAAGATATTAAGATTAAGGCTTTTTATGTAGATAGAGGTGATTATTTTTCAGTTAAGAGCGCTGAAATGTGCAGAAAAATATGCAAAAAAGAGCAGGTTGACCTTGAAATAATTAGTCTTCGTTCTCTTTTTGATTTTTCAATGACAGATATTGTTAATGTTTCAAAAAAACTAGGTGTAAACCGCTGTTCAGTGTGCGGGGTTCTTAGAAGAAGAGCACTTGATTTAGTTGCAAGAGAGCAAGGTTTTACAAAACTTGCTACAGGCCATAATTTAACAGATGAGGCACAAAGTTTTTTAATGAATTTTTCAAGAGCAGACTTGAAAGGATTTTCAGCATTAGGAGCGATTTCTCTTCCAAAAAGAAAAGGTTTTGTGCAGCGTATAAAGATATTAAGAAGCATACCTGAAGATGAAGTCAAGGCTTATGCAGATTTTATTAAATTAAAATATTCTCCTGAGCTGTGCAAATGCCGTGAGGGAAGTTTTAGATTTAATTTTATGAATTATCTTGAGGATATGAAAAAAACCAGACCTGGAATTGAATTTTCTATTGTGAAAATCGGAGACCAGATTTCAGAGCTTGTTCGAAAACAAAGAAAAGGCAATATTTCTAAATGTAAGGTTTGCGGAGAATTAACAAGTCAAGATATTTGTCAAGTTTGCAAATATATTTCAGTTAAAAATAATTTACATTGATTTTTATGCTTTAATTTGAATAATAATTCTTAATTTAAGAAATAATAAAAACACAAAATATTAACAATGGAATCTTAAATTTTCAATTTTCCTGATTTCTTTGCAAATCTCTCCAATACCATACTGCAGCATTTCTTTGTTTTGTTGTTTGGAAATTGCCTTTGCTACAACTGGAAACATTGGTTTAATGGTTTCAGGTATCTCATATTCTCTTGCTCGTTTTCCAGACAAGTATTGAGATACTGCTGCTTCTGTTAAATTAAGTGCCTTTGCTATTTTTCGCTGTGTTATCCCTTCTTTTTTCATTGTTCTTGCTAATTCTGCTTTAACTGCAGGAAGAATTTTTTGAGCAACAATTTCACATGTAAATTCCATTTTAACATAGTTAATGATTTGCTAAATTTAAATTTTTTGTTGACATAACAAGATTTAAATAATCTGCAAGAGATAGTTTTTTATGAAGATTAATATTAAAAAACATAAAAAAAAGAGCAATAAGAAAGAATTAGATGATGTTGAATCAAATTGGGTTGAATTAGGCCAGAATTTTGCTAAAGTTATAAATAGCTCTCTTAAAAACCCAAAAATTACTACCTATTCTTATAGATATCGTTCAAGTTTTTTTTGGCCTCTTTTGCTTTTATTTATTGGTGTTTTCTGGTTATTAAGGAGCATTGGTTATATTTCTGCAGATTTTCCTTTTTGGCCAAGTTTGTTAATAATTGTTTCAGTTGCTTGGCTGTTAAGAAGAGTTTTTCGGTTTTCACATTTTTAAGATCATACAGTAATAATATTTTCACTTTTTAATTACAGCGTAATTTTATATTATCTGACGTATACTTTATTTCATACTTCAATTAATTCCCGAGCTGATCATATGAATAGAACATTTAACATATTTAGAACTCTTTTTAGTATTATCCTTTTAAGTTTAGCTCTGCCAATTGTGTTTTCTTTTGATTTGAGAGAATGTTCTTTTGATGCTCAAATCGGTTATAATTACCTTCCTTCAATATATGATGTTAAAATATGCACTGATTATAATTGCAAAACATATTCTTCAACAGACTCTTTTGACTTTTTTCCATTGAAAAATGTTCATTATTCAGTATCGCTTTCAACACCAAATTGTTATTCTGAAAAAGAGTTTGACTATTCTACAAATTTTGTTAAGTTTTTTGATGATGGTGTTTCTTTTTTTAATGGGCAAGAGATGAGTGCAGATTCTTTTTCAGTTACAGATACTTTTCTTTTGGAAAATGGGAATGCTCGCGACTTATTTTTGCTGCAAGATAAAGCTTCTTTTTTTCTAAAACAAGTTAGTTATCTTAATTTTTCAAATAATGAAAAAGGTTTTTATATTGATTCTGATGTAAGCAGTTTTGAGATTTTTTTTAAGCAAAACTATGATTTTATATGCAGAGAAGATTCAATATTGCAGTGTTATTCTTTAGAGGGAAAAGATTCTTTAGTTTTATCTGGAAATGGTAATTGGATTTTTTTAAATCAAAAAGATTTTATGCTTTATTCTGAAGGTTTTGATGTAATCTCTCCAATTCAATCTTCAAAATACACTGGAGGTGTTGAAGTTGTAGTAAAACCTTATTATGATTTTGAATATTGTATTTTTAATTTTGATGATAGTGATTTTTCAACTCTCTTGGATAAGGAACAGGATTACTGGGTCAATTATTATCCATATCTTTCAACAGGACATCATAAGATGATTGTTACATGTAATGGAGATTCTGTTTTTTCAAAAACAATTGAATTTGATTTTGTTGCAACTCAAAATTATTCAAATAAGTTTTATTTTTCAACACCTGTAGTTGATAGTTCGCATTATTTTGATTTTTATAATTTAACAAATCAATTTCTTTTAAACACTAATTTAAGTGCAAAATATAGCAGATTTTCAGATAAAATCATTTATAATTTTTCTATTAGTGCAGATATGATTAAAAAACTTCCAAAATATACTTTTTCAGTTAATAAGCGAATACAAATTGACAAAAAAGCTTTTTTAGAAATCTTGATTGAAAAAGGATACTATGTTTCAGATTCTGAATTTAGTTTAAATTCTTTTAATTTTAAAATGAATCCATCAGATACTAATCTTAATTTTTATCCAGACTGCATTTATCTTTCTTCTGCAGGTCTTTCACAAGAAATTGGACTTATGAAAGTAGATCTTAAAAACCAATCTTCAGTTTATTTTAATTTGCTTTTTGATAAAAATCTTTTTTTAAATTCAGATTTGTATAATGAATTTTGCATATTTGATAATGAAAGCTTAGAAAAACCAATTATTTCTGCTTCTTATCAAAACATTTCATTTATAGATTTACCAAACTTAAATATTGATGAAGTTGATTTTTCAGATTTGCATTATGTTTCTTCAGAATTTCCTGGAATTGTTGATGTAACTTCAGATAGAATATATATTGACAAACAAGAATTTGAGAAAAGTAAAGTAAGCTCAATTTTAATAAGAGCACATACACTTGATAAGATTGTTTATATAAAAAGAATTGATTCAGATGCAATATTAAATTCTGATTCTAATAAACTTATAATTAATTTAAACCAAAAAGACAATAAGTTCTTAAATATTGAATTTGGGATTATTGCTAAAGGAAATTTATATCATTTTTCAAGAGATTTTAATCTTGATTTTGATAATGCCTTTTCATTGCAACAAACACCAAAAATCACTTTAGGTAATGCTAAATATGTTGATGTTGAATTTGTAGAACATTCAGAGACAAATGATAAACCACTTCAGACACAACCTGCTTTATCAGGAGATTTTGCTTCTTTTTCATTATTGTCTTCTGATTTTGATTCAAAAACTCTTTTAGAATATCGTCAGTTTAAGGAAAATGGTTTTTTAGAAGATAGTTCTCAAAAAGGAACTCAGGTTCTTAGATTAATTGAAGGACAAGATTTTGAAATAAAAAAACATAGAGCTGGCTTTTCAATTTTCTCTTCAGCTCGGGAAGTTGAGGTAGTTTTAAAAGACTCGCGCAGAATAAAGCCAGGTATATACAAAGTTACTTCGTATTATGAAAATAAAAATGGAACATTAAGCAAAGAAGTTCTTTGGTTTTCCTGGGGTTTGGTGAGTGTTAATACTGAAAAGCCACTCTATAGACCAAATGAAACTGCTAATCTGAAAATTGTTGTTTTAGATAAAAACGGATTTTGTATTGATGGTGCTAAAGTAGAACTTACAATTATTGACCCATCTGGAAAAGTTTATTCAAATATTAAAGTATCTGCTTCAGAAGAGACAGGTGTGTATGATGCAAGTTTTGATACAAAAGTGATTGGCGAACATAAACTTTTAGTTAAAGCATATGCTGATGGTGTAAAAACAAATATTGAGAGTTTTTTTAATGTTGTTTCAGATTATGATTTTGACATAATTCGAAAAGTTCCAGTTACAATTGATCCTTGGAGAGGACCTTTTACTAATGAGTTTAAAATCACTTCATTTAGTAATTTAGAAATAAAAGAAGTTGTTGAAATTCTGCCAGTTGAGTTTAAAGTCATTAATTCATATGGCGGAGTTGTTAATGAGATGGGAGATATAAAAACAATTACTTGGAAATATAAAAATGAGTCAAGTGAGTTTAAATACACTGCGCAAGCACCGTTTATTTCACCTTATTTATATGAGCTTGGAAATGCAAGAATTATTTATAAAAAGGGTTTGTTTAATAGGATATTTGTTGAAAATCGAACGTGGTTGTTTGCATTAGACCCACTTAGAACAAGCTCATTTAATTTTTCACAATATGCTTCAGATGGGCATTATGCATGTGAAAAAGGAGGAGACATACCTTCTGATCCAAGTGATTGCGGGGCAAATGCACTTGCTGCAGATTATGCAGCTATAAATTTAAGTGATAACTCACGATGGGATACTTCACTTGCAACTTCAGATAGTGAAAATAATTCTCAGATGTTTTTCTTTAAAGTTGATGCTCCGCATGTTGTGAATAATTTTACCTGGACATGGGAAGGTTATTATACTGATGATGAGTCAAGTGGAAGTGATAAATCTGCTCTTGCTCAGGATATTTATATCTGGAATGAATCTGGTTCAGAATGGGTAAGTGTTTATTCTACTTCTAATGGACAAGGCACTTCAGATAATGTTCGTTCAGGCTCTATTTCTACAAATGCAGATGATTTTGTTTGGAATGATTCAGGAGATTATTATGTTGTTATGATGGTTACTGCAGAACATGATGAAGATGAAGATGAATCTGGTGTTTCATGTCCTTTTGTTTTTTCTTGGAATGGTTCAGAGTATGTTTATGAACATGAAGGCTATCCGTTTTCAGTTATACGCGCATCTGAAGCAATTAGTTATGAGAGATTAAATGATCTTGTTTTAGAAGAGGGATATTATAATATTCTTTTAGGTGAACGTCTTGATGAAGTTTCATATACAAATAATTTTAATTTAAGAATTGTTGAACATCCAAAAAATACAGAAGCAATTCCAGACCTAGCAGGAAATATTCATACTGTTAAAAATAGGATTTTGCCAGTTTCATGTAAAGATATTTTCTTTAATTCTTCTTGCTTGCTAGAAATCTCTGAAGATGATGGTGTTCCCTGGGTTAATGAGAACTTAAAGGAGTTTATTCAGAAAGAAGTTTGGCAAAATGGAATTCTTCTGAAATTTCCTGAAAATGAATCAAAACAGGGAAAACTTGTTTTGCATTTGATGAAAACTGGACTGATGACTAAGGCATGGATTTTTTATGTGGATTTAGTTGGCTATAATAATTGGAAAATCTGGCAAGACATTGTTTCTGCTTCTTTTCTTGGTGAAAGGTTTAATTCTGCTTTTGATAAAAATGTTAATCTGAGAGTTGAAACTTGGAATGGAGAAAAATGGGTTGTTCAGGGACAGATTAAAGCAGGTTTAGAAGATTGGACTGAGTTTTTAATTCCAGTTAATCTTTCTGAAAACAAAGAAATTAGAATTGTTTCTTCACCAGGCTTTTATCAGATTGATTCAGCTTATATTGATTATTCAGAAGATGAAAACATTAATATTCATAATCTTGAAATTGATTCTGCAATTACTGATTATGGTGAAAATGTTGCTGATGACTTGAAGAAGTTTGATAAAAAACGAGTGACTCTTAATAAAGGAGATAATATATCTATTAAGTTAAAGGCTCCAGAATTTATTAATGAAAATTATGAAAAGACTGCGATAGTGTCTGTTGGCGGTTATTATAATTTTGTTCCTGCAGAAGGTTTTGATATTAGTAATAAGACCTTTAGTGAATTTATTTATGGAACAAAAGACTGGATTTTATCATTGTTTGAAGAAAATTATGTTCCTAAATTAGTTTTGCCAAAATTCGGAGCAGTAAGACATTCCTTAAGAACAGATTTTTCAGGAATGGATATTAATTTAAAAGTTGCTCCAGAATATAATTATTCTGGTTTTAATATTTCAAGTGGCTCAAATATTGATAGAGGAGCAATAATTAGAGCATATGCATTTTGGAATTATACAGATGGTGTTTCTCAATCAAAAATAGAGCATGATGGAACTGGAAGCAAAATAAATTATACAATTAGCACAATTTATAATGAAAGTAGTGGAAGCTGGACAAATTATACTATTGATACTTCAAATAGAACAGAATATTCTGTTCTTGGAAGAATTGATGTTTACTCAATTTATGCACAGGATAAAGAAGTGTGGGGTGCAACTTCAAATATTGGTTATTTTTATTTATGGGATTTTGTAAATCTTTCTAAGATTCAAATCTATCCATCAACCATCAATGAAACACAATCTACTGAAATAAAATGCAGAGTTATTAACAGAGATACTGGAGATGCAGTTTCAGGATACAGAATATACTTTTTTGATAATTCTAGTGGCTATCTTGGAAATTCATTAACAAATTCAAGTGGCTGGGCTAATTATTCAAAAACCTATTCATCTCCAAACTTTGTTAATATAACTTGCAATATTAGTGATTCAAGTTCACTTTATCTAAAAGCAAGTTCTGAGAAACAAAAGAGTTCAGTTCTTCAGGTTCTTGATTCAAGTAGTCCTTTGGTGTATTTGGAATTTCCAGAAGATTCTGCGCAAGATGCAGATGGAAATGTTACATTTAATTTTAATGTTACAGATTCTTCATCTGAGATTGAAAATTGTTCAATTACAATTGATTCTAATATTAATAAAACTATAACTTCTGTTCAGGAAGGCATAACTCAGAATTTTACAGTTTGGGGATTGAGCAATGGAAATCATCTTTGGAATGTTAGTTGTTTTGATAAATCAGATAATGAGAACAGAGGAGATTCATCTACGCGGACTATTGAAATTGTTCCAGATACAGAAGGGCCAGATATTCAATTACTTTTACCTCCAAATTCTTCTGAAGATCCTGATGGAAATGTTACTTTTACTTTTAAGGTAAATGATTCGTTAAGCGGAGTTGCCAGTTGTGAGCTTATTGTTGATGAGTATATTGAAAATTCTTCTTCAGATATTGAGGAAAATGTTGAAATTGAATTTTATAAAACTGGTTTGTTTAATGGTTTACATTATTGGCAGATTAACTGTACAGATGATTCTTCAAACCAAAATCATCAGTTGTCTCAGTTATGGCAGTTTTCAGTTACATCTGATTCCACGCCCCCAGAGATAAGTCTTTTTGCACCTGTGAATAATTCAAAAGATACAGATGGAAATGTTACCTTTGTTTATCAAGCAGATGATTATGCTTCAGGAATTGAAAATTGTTCTCTTTATCTATTAGATGAATATAATCAAACTTCAGATAGTGTTTCAGAAGCAACAAATCAGACTTTTTTTATATCTTCGCTTGATGAAGGTAATTATTATTGGTTTATTGAATGTTTTGATGATTCTTCAAATCAGAATTCTAAAAACAGCACTGCTTTGAATTTTACAGTTAATTATGATTTTGATGCTCCAACTGTGTCTATTTATTATCCTGAAAATAAAACACAGGATTTAGACGGGGTTTTATATTTTAATTATTCAGTTTCAGATGAAAATGATATTGCAAATTGTTCTCTTATTTTAAATGATACAATTTATACTACAGATACATTAGTTTCTATTGGAGATAATTACTTTTATGTTGATGATCTTGCTGTTGGAGAATATTATTGGAATGTTAATTGCACAGATTTAAGTGACTCTCTTTTAACAGGATATGCTAATGATTCTTTTTTCCTTAAAGTAAGCCCAGATTATGACCCTCCAGAAATCACCTTAATTTCACCTTTAAATGATTCTAAAGATACAGATGGGGAAGTTATTTTTAGATATATTGTAAATGATGTTTTTTCAGGAATTGATAATTGCAAATTGATTTTAAATAATGAGGTTTATGATACAGATAATGAAATTGAGGAAGGTGTTTATCAAACTTTTTCAGAGACTTTATCTCAAGATAACTATACCTGGAGCATAAACTGCACAGATGATTCTCTTCAGTCAAATAATGCTCAAAGTGAAGATAGGGTTGTTTCAGTTGAGCTTGATTTTGAGATGCATATGAATGTTTCTCTTGAACGCGAACTATATGCTGCTAATGAAATTTTTAAAATAGATGGAGATGTTTATGATGGATATGATAATCCATTATATGATGCTAATGCTTCGCTATATATTGTGAAAAATTTAGATACAGATAATGCAACAATCGCGTGGTTTGATTCTGGATTTGAAAAACGAAAAGAAATTGTAATTGAGAATCTTTTAGATGAAGTTGTTGAAGATGTTTCTGTTAATTTAACTTTAGATACTACTTCATCAGATATTGTTACAGGCTGCACAAATGTTCGGTTTGCTGACCATGAGAATAATTTGCTAAATCATTTTTTAGTTAGTGGTTCAAAAACCTCAACAACAAAGTTTCTTGTTAAATTAAATAGATTATTAACAGGAAACAATACAATTGCAATATACTATAAAAACACTTCAGATGCTCCAGATTATAGCAGCAAATATTCTACAACACCTGTGTATGATGATTTTGAAGACAATAACTTTAATACAACATATTGGTATAGAACAACAAATGGAGACCCTCTTTCAGGAGACTGGGATGCTGCTTCAGGTGGAGCAGATTCAACATCTTACAGCACTTCGTCAACTCTTACATGCGATGGAAACTTTTTTACACATTGTGATGAAACTAAAGCAAGTTTTTCAAAATCAGTTACACTTTCAAAAGGAGGATATCTGTCTTTTTATTGGGGAAGAACTTCAACAACAGGATGCACATTTGAGTTTCTTGTTGATGGCCAGCAAATAGATACGCAAACTTCTACTGGCTGGAATTTTGATTCTTATTATTTAACTGAAGGAAGCCATACAATTAAATGGGAGCATACTCTTGCTTCTGCAAACTCAAATAGAGTATGCACTTCACAGGTTGACCAAATCTTTTTTTATACAAATGGAACAGAGCAAAGAGATATCTCAACTGAGCATGAATTTATTTCTTTTGTAGGTTCAAACACTACAGATTATGATGGTGAATTTTCTTTATATTGGAATTCTTCAGGAAGTTCACATGGAAATTATTCTGTTACAGCTTATTCAACATTAGGTTCTTACTGGTCTCCTTTGGGATATGATACTTTTATTTTAGATGGAGATATTGTTGCTCCAGAACTTGTTACTTGGAATATTAATGTTTCAAATGGTGCTCAAATAAAAAGGGGTGGGCAGATTTTAGCATATTCAGAATGGACAGATAATATTGGATTAGATTATGCTTATTTGTCTCATAATGGAACTGGAACGCAATTAAATTATTCAATTGGACCATTGTCTGGAACAACTGCTTCTGCAAATTATACATTAAATACATCTGATTTAACAGAATTTAGCAATTTAGGTATGATTAATGTTAGTGCAATTTTAGTAAATGACACATCAGATAATTGGGCAGAGTCTAGTCCTTCTAAATATTTTTACATTTACAGCTCTTCAGAAATTAATGAATCTGGATTTAATAATACAAATGTTTCATTAAATGACCTGTTTACTTATAGCTGTCATATAAGAGATGAGTTTGATAATCATTCAATTTTTAGATATAATGTTTCTTTTTATAAAAATTCAGAATTACTTGGAACAAACTTAACAAATTCAAGTGGCTGGGCAGTAAGAACAATTACTGCAACTCCAGGTGGTTCATTGAATATTTCCTGTGAAATAAATGATTCTTCAGATTTGTTTTATGAAAAAGGCAGTCCATATATAGTATCTGATTTAATTTTTGTAAAGCAGACTCCAACATTTAGCTCTGTGTTTTTAAATGCAACTTCTGATGGATATTATGAGTATGATAATTTGAGCTGCGAATATCATCCAAGTGGCGGAACTACTTCTGCAACAATTGCTTGGTTTGTTGATAGTATTCCAATGAACATGCTTAATATGGATTTTGAAGGTGGAGAAGCTGATGCAATAAATGATTATTCAGGATATGGAAATGATGCTACTCCAACAGGTGTTGAATGGAATGCTACAGGTGGATTAAATGGAACTGGAGCTTTTGAGTTTAATGGAGATAGTGATAGATTGTATATTAATTCAAACATTAATACTACAGATGATTTTTCAATTGAATTTTGGTTTAAACTGAGACATGAAGTTAATTCAACAGATACAGTAGATTATTATTATATTGACAAACCAAATGATTTTGCAATAAGACAATTAAGTGCAGATAGTGGAAGAATAAGTGTATCTACCTATAGTGGAGAGGTTCAGACAAACACTAACCAATGGTTGCCAGATACTTGGTATCATATTGTTGTTGTTTATTTATCTTCAGATAATGTGACTGTTTTTGTAAATGGGGCTGCAGATAATTATAATGATGATTATGATGCTGGAATTGTGAGCAATGACAGCCAGGAAATTTATATTGGAGAGGAAGATGATGGTGATAGTAATTTTAATGGAACAATTGATTCTCTGAGATGGTATGACCGAGCACTAAGCTTTGATCAGGTTCGGGAATTATATTTGAGACAGAAAAACAATGTTTTTGTTTCAAAAGAAACTGTTTATCAGGAAGAGTGGCAGTGTAAGGTCACACCATTCTCAATTTATGAAGCAGGCTCAACTACAGATTCTAATTCTGAAAACATTTCCTCTAATGCACCTGCTTTTGTTTCAAAAATAGAATGTGAGAATGACGGAACTTGGAAAAACTGCACCACAATTACATATGGCGGGGGTTTGACTAGAGTAAGAGTTAACTGCACAGGTCTTTCAGATAATGCTTCAATATTTTTATTTAATAATCCAGATTATGTGACATTATTCAATGGCACTGTAAAAACAAAAACAAATGGATGGTATATTTATAATAACTATGATTTAAGTCTTTGGGATTCAGGTCAGATGAATATAAGTGCAAGTTGTTATGGTCCTTTTGGTAATAATGAAACAAGTGAGACTTGGAATTATCCATGGGGTACTTTAACAATTAATATTTCATTTCCTCAAGTAAATGCAACAGTTGTTCAGGGATTTACTTCTCAAATTGTTGCGCGAGTAAGCTGTCTTGTTGGTGAGTGCGGTGATGTTAATGCTACATTAAATACAAGTGAAGATGGTCTGGTTAGCACTTCAACTTCTACAACTCCATTTTATTCTTTAGATTCTAATCCACAAAACAAGACAGATATTAGTTGCTTAACAAATATGGCTGGAGGACTTAATTGTTCAGTTCCATGGATTTTAAATTCAAGTGGCAATCCAAGTGATGAAAGAAGTTTTTATGCATTTGTTACACCTGTTCAATATATAGGTCATTTATCTGGAAATACTTCTATTCAGAGAAAATTAACTATTACAAGTTATTCTCCATTAAGTTCAGGTCAGATTCAATGTGAAGAATCTTCTTCATGGAAAGAATGTAGTGAACTTGATTGGGCAGAAAAAATAACAAGAATGAGAATTAATTGCACTGCAGGAAGTTTTTCAATTTCAAATGCAACTTTTATTCTTGAGAACATAGAAGATTCAAAACAATTGATTTCAGGAACTTCTTTTACAGAATCAGCTGGTTGGTGGGTTTTTGATAATGATGATTTAATAATAAATGATTCTGGAACATTTAATTTAACTGCAGTTTGCTATGATAATAGAAGCATTAGTTCACAGAATAGCACAAACTGGTTTGTTGACTGGGGCTGGTTGAATGTTACGCTTATTTATCCAGATTCTGTTAAGTATGTTGAGAAATACAATGTTTTTAATTTTACAACTCAGGTTCAATGTATTGGTGGTGAGTGTGGTGATGTTTCTGCACAATTAAACAGCTCTGAAAATGGAATAATTAGCACTTCAACTTCTGCAACTCCATTTTATACTTTATCTGAAAATCCGCGAAATGATTCAGATGACTCTTGTTTATCTGAGTTAAAAAACGGAACTGTTTGTTCTTCTTATTGGCTGTTAAATGCAACTGGTTCTCTTGGAAATCATTCTTTGTTTTCATATTATTATTCACTGAACTATTCTTCTGTTTTATCAAATGAATCTGAATACAGAAACATTACAATTTATTCTTGGGCAAAAATTGATGAAGCATATTTAAACCCAACAAGTGTTGGAGAAGGTGATAAAACTACAATGTATTGTAGAGTTGAAGACAACATTACGCAAGAGGATGTTTCAGATTATTGGGTTTTATTTTACAATGATTCTGTGTATATGGGAAGCAATTTAACAGGTTCAGACGGCTATGCACAATATAGCTTTAATCCTGCTGAATCTGGAATGTTTACAATAAGCTGTAATATTAGCAGTAATTCTACTCTTTATTACAATGCTTCTGAATCTAATTTTGGGCAAGCAACATTAGCAGTTGGTTCAGGAATTTCAGTTTATGATTTTTCAGATACTACATATAAT
Source organism: Candidatus Woesearchaeota archaeon (assembly GCA_964435825.1). Taxonomy (GTDB): domain Archaea; phylum Nanobdellota; class Nanobdellia; order UBA10117; family JABICX01; genus JAFCGM01. The sequence continues at coordinate 2,884 of CAYTAB010000003.1, read as the reverse complement.
TCTGCATATGAGGGAACAACTAACACAACTTGGACAGAGATTGATGACCCTTATTCAGATTTGACTTCAGATAATAATGTTTATCAGGATTACTCTGCAGGTTCAGGAAACTATGCATTTACTAGATTTGAATTTAAAATTAATGAATCAGAGGAGACTGTTACATTGCTTAATGTAACTTGGGCTGGATATGGAGATGTTGATTCTGGAACAGATGGATTTATTCTTTATTTATATAATGATTCAAGCAAGGAGTGGGTTGAGTTTGCAACATATACAACAGATAATAGTGAACAAACTGAATATATTGGAGTAACTGCGAATCTTGAAGATTGGATTAATGATTCTAAATATGTAAAAGTTCTTGCTAAAACTTATTCTGCAGCTTCTTCAACTTCAACAGTTATTGCAACAGATTTTATTCAATTGGTTGTTTGGTATGATATTGCATCTCCAAATATTGATTTGATTATACCTGAGGATTATTATAATTCAACTTCAACTTCATTAATCTTTAATTGTTCAGTAAGTGATGATAGCTATGTTGAAAATGTAAGTTTGTATGGTGATTGGAATAATGGATGGCATATTAATTTAACAAATTATAGCCACTATAACAATTATAACTATACTTTCAATGTAGACAATTTTGATGACGGAACATATAACTGGAATTGTTATTCTTGTGACAAAGCTTCAAACTGCGCTTTTGATACCTTTAATTATACATTTACAATAGATACAACTCCACCTGAGATTGTGATTAATGTTCCTTCTTCAGAAGGAGTTAATTACACCTCTCAAAGCATAACTTTTAATGTTTCTTTAAATGAAGCAGGAGATACTTGTTTGTATAGTTTAGATAATGGAATAACAAATATTACAATGAACAAAGATTCTGCTAAAGAGTTCAGTCACACAAACGATAGTCTAACTGCAGGTCAGTATAATGTCTCTTACTACTGCAATGATAGTGTTGGAAATTTAAATGCAACTGAATCAAGAAAATTTGGAGTTACTTTGTATGATTTTTATGTTTCTGAAATTGAATTTAATGATTCAACTCCTGAAGAAGGTCAGAATATTTTGGTTATTTTTCATATAAATAATTCTGAGGCAGCAGATGCTGTAAATGTTTCTATTATGCTCAACGTTTCTTACTGGAATGACTCAGCTTGGGAATTAAGTCAAACTGAATATAGAAACGTTAGTATTGCAGGTGGTTCTGGAGCTCAAGTTAACTTTTCTTGGGTTTCCAGCTCCGGAACCTACCAATTTGCAGCATATGCAGATGACAAGCACGAATTTACAGAAAATGATGAAACAAATAATGTGAATTATACTAATTATTCAGTTTCAGGATGGGGTGTCTTTTATGGATATACTAATGGAACAATTATTCTTGCAAACAGCAATTCAGCTAACTTCTCAACATGGCTTCCAACAATAATGCAGGGAAATCTTTATTTTGCAGACTATGATTCAAGTATTGACTTTACTCAACTTGAACCATTAAATGATACAAATGATTTTGAAGAAGCAGATTCTACAATGAATATGACTGCATTTAATGATTCAATAAAGAGATTATTTGATTCAAATGATGATGATGTTCCAGATAATTTAGGAACTTTTATTGTTTATGACAAAACTATTACTCAAGTTCCGTTTATAAAATCAACAAATACGAGCAGTTTTGTAACTGGTTTGCTTTGGGATTCAAGTGATGGCGGATCACAGTACAATGGAACCCAAGATTTAGTTTTCATAACAGTGATCAATGACAGCAAGGCAGGTAAATATGGAGTATATGATTATGAGATTAAAATTCCAAGCAAGCTTCAAAAATACACTGGTTCAAATGACTGGTTAAGTGCTTATATGGAATTAACTAGTTGATTTAGTGATTTGTATTTAGATTATAGTTGAAACTATATTCTACAGAATCAAAAAAAATATAGTTTTTCTTAATTAATAGTAACTTAATTTTATAATATTTAATAAAAATATATTTTAATAAATTGCCGAGCTGAACCAATTGAATGCTAAAGGAATAATGCTTTTTTTAGTGGTTAGTATTGCTTTACTTAGCTCGTTTTATACTGCAAGTCCCTTTACTTTTCAAGAAAATACTTTTTTTGAAATTATGTCTCCTCTTCCATTAGTTTCTTATTCAGATGTTGTTGATATTGTCATTAAACCACATCAATCATTTGATTACTGCATGTTCCATTTTGATAATGATTCTTATTATACATTAATGGATTATGAGCTAAATCACTGGACATATGCTGTTTCAGAACTTGATTCTGGAACACATTATTTAACGATAAGCTGTATTTCTGGGCAATCAGAAATAAAAAAAACAACTGTTTTTGAGTTCTATTCTGGCAATAGAAAAAAAGGTTTTGGAGTTCCAGTTAGTGAAGATAGCAAAATAAATCTTTCTGACATTATATTAAAGCAGACGCGCTTTTATAATTTAAGTAGAGAGGAAAATAAAAGTTATGGAGAGTTGATTTTTAATTATTCTGTTTTTTTGCATAACATACAGAATCTTTCTTTTAGCACTACAAATGAAAACAGCAGGATTGTTTTAGATAAATCTGAAATTACTAATTTTTTGCAGGAAAAAAATCTTTCAATTTCTGATTCAGAAAAACTTGAATTTAAATTAAATTCTTTTTTCTTTGATATGATTTCTGAAAAAGATGTTTTGAATTTATATCCAAAATGCAATTTAGAGTTTTTACAACTTGAAGAAGAAATCGGAACTTTGAAAATATACTCGCACTCACTTAAACAAGAAATTTATTTTAAACTTTTTTTTAATAAATCTTTTTCAGATTTATTTGAAGTTTTTTGCAATTTGCAGTTTCCTGAA
>CAYTAB010000002.1:4397-40994 GCA_964435825.1 Candidatus Woesearchaeota archaeon | reverse complement strand
GGACATTCTCAAATATCTTATTTAAATGAGTAAATCTACATATATTTAGGAGGTAGTGGCTGTGAACTCATTTCCTGGCGACCCAAACTCATTGTCTATCAGCGAAGTCGAAAATGCCTTGTCTTTTGTCTTGCAAAATCTCTACTGTGCCAGCTCTTAACTACACCCTCGAGTTCTCCTCAGGCAATGCCTGAGGCTTTTATACCCATTTAAAAAAACTCTAAATCTTTGCTTCAAAATCACTTAACTTTGTTGCTTCTAATCCCTTAAACTTAATAATTGAAGATTTGCCTTTAAAGCCCTCGCCACTTAATTCAATTTCAATAACACCTTTTTTCTCAAGAGCTTGAAGTTTTCTTTTTAATGTTTTTTCTGATTTCTTGCCGCCAACTGAAAGATAATAATCATACAACTTACCAATTCTTTGACCAGAACAATTTTTACAAACTTCTAAAATTAATTTTTCTTCATCTGTAAAATCATCTGAGCTTTTAATTTTAAAATTCTCAGTTTTTGAAATAGCTTCCTCTGCATGCTCTTTCTCAATCTTTTTTGAACCATCTCTTTCTGCAAGCTCTCCTGCAGATTTAAGCAACTTTATTCCTACGCGAACATCTGAAAACTTACTTGAAACAGCCACAATTTTGTTAAATGCATCTTCATCCCAAACATTTTCATAAAACGCATATTTAATCCTCTGCTGCAAAATTGAGCTGATTTCAATTGCATTATAAGGTTTAAATTCAATAACATCTGGAAGCAATCTGCTTCTAATTCGCAAATCAATATCCTCTCCCCAAGTCAACTCATTTGTAATCATTATCAATGTTTTTTTAGGAATTGATTCTAAAATATTATATAAAAAATCATAATCATCAGCCTTATCAACCTCATCTAAAACTACAACAATTCCCTGATGCTGCAAAACAATTTCCTTTATTTTTTCAAAAATTTCCTGAGTATTTAAATTCTGAGTAAATCTAAAACCAATTGAATTAGCAATTGATACTGCGATTTTGTAACTTGTATTTGAAGTCCAGCAATTTACAAACGCAACTAAAATATCATCTGCTTCTTCAGTGTCCTGCAAATCCATTAAAATTCTCTTTACACAAACAGTTTTTCCAACTCCGCTCCTACCTTTTATTAAAAGTTGACCTCCACTCCTGCTCTGAAGCAAAGGCTTAATTGAAAATATTATTTCCTTTTGCTCATCTTCTCGATGTGGCAAAATCTTTGGAACAAAATCCGGGTCAAGAGCATCTGGATTAGAAAAAAGCGTTTCATCACTACCTAAAATACTGCTCTTAAAATCAACCATAATCTACTATAAAAATCAACCCTTTTATTAATTTCTACATTATGTAAAATAGTTCAATCAGTTATAGATCTTTTTTAGTAGAGGTTTTTTCTTTAGAAAAAAAGTCTTTTTATTCAGTTCTACATTATGTAAAATAGTTCAATCAGTTATAGATCTTTTTTAGTAGAGGTTTTTTCTTTAGAAAAAAAATTAAAGCGCATTTAAATCATAATATTCTGATTTAAATTGATGAATATTAACAACAGAATGCAAATCTGCAATATATCCTGCAAAATTGAATTTAAGTTGATTTGAAAAATCAGTTACATGTTTCATATCTTTAGCAATTGAAATAAATGAAATATCCCAACTTCCACTAACCTGAAACAATTCAATAACTTGCGGATGTTGATTTAAATATGAAATAAGTTGTTTGTAAATATTTTCATCTGCATTTTTTAGTTTTATTTTTGTGTCAATTACTAAAGAATAACCAATTGCTGCAGGGTTAATCATAACTTTAAAATTTAAAATTCCTAATTCAGTTAATTTTTTAAGTCTCTTATTAACAGAATCAATTGAAAGTCCAACTTGACGAGAAAGTGAATTTAATGTTTCTTTCGGATTATTTTGCAATATCATCATAATTTTTCTGTCTTTTTCGTCAAAAGTTCTTAATTTTTTAGACATATTTAAATTATACTCTTAATTATATATAAAAGTTAAGTAAAATTCTTTTTCTAAAAAATCTTAGTCTAACCAATCTTTGTTTTTAATCACATCAGGAAGATAAGTGTCTGCAACAAACTCTATTGCTTTAGATACTAATGCATCTGCCTCAACTTTATATCCAAAATCCCTCATTGCTTTTAGTTCTTCTTGCCATTCTTTGCTTTGAAACCAATCATATTTTGAAATTTCTTTAAGTCTACGCAAATCATGACCCTCAAGCTTAATCCAATTTGTCTTTGCAATATTATATTTCTTTATATCTCGTGTTTTAAGCCCAATAAATTTAGCATCAGGACATGCTGCTTTTTCAGAAAAAAACGCAAGGTTGATACTTCCCTGTTTATAAACTGAATAAATATAATATCCATAAGCATCATTATCACAAAAAACATATACTGGAAGCTTTAATTCCTTTGAAATACGTGCAATAAGTCTTCTGTCTGAACGTGAAGCTTGACCTTTTCCAGTCATAAGTAAACAATTGTTCTTCTTCCAGTATCCTGCCTGATTAAGCAAATTCCATATAGCGAATTTCTCAACAACAAGAACATAATCTGCTGTGCATTCTTTAAATCTAACAACTGTATTTTCAGTATTTGGAGGAATTGCTGCACCTGCAGAACCTGATTTAGAACAATCAATTATATCTCCAGTTTTTAAATCTTCATAAATCAAAGGCCCAGAAATAACTCCGCTAGGTGTTGCTTCTAAACCCAGATTTTCTCTTAATTCATTAATCATAACTTCAACATCTTCAATTGCAGGGTCAGATTCAGTTTGCTGGTCATCAAAAGTATTTTCATTTGTATCTCCAATAGTATGCTTTAAAATATAATACAACTGTCTTGTTGAAATTGCAGGTTGCTTTTGCTCAAGAAGTTTTTTTATTTGTGATGCAACCAAAGTAGTCTGCATAAATTTTTTAGCCTGCCCAACATTGAAAAAAGTTCGAGTCTGAGTTTTATCACCTAATTTAATTAAGCGCTCATCTTTATCAAAATAAGCATTACTTAATGTACGTTGTGGAATAACTAATGCAGGATTTTTTAAATCTTCAACATATTTATTAAGTTCTTGTCCTAATTTCCTTAATTTTTCAATTATCTCAGCTCTTTTTTCTTGAGATGTCATTGTTCAACCACCTCTCCAGATTTATTAAAAGAATTTACATTTTTTTCTGAATCAGATTCTGATTTTTCAACTTTCTCCATTGTAGCTTCTTTTGCCTCTTCAGATTCCTCTAGCTGTTCAACATCTGAATTTGTAGAATACATTGATTCTGCAATTTTAAGAAGCTTCTCATGAATTGATTTTGCTTTATCAATTATTTCTGGAGTTGTGAATTTATAAGTATCATTATTAATCATTGAATAAATTGCTGCAGCAACTTCTGCAGAATAATTTTTAAAAATCTGCCGTTTCTTCTCTTCAAGTTCACTCTTTTGTTTTTTAGAAACATATTTTTGCAAACTTCTTCCACATTCTTGCACTGCTAATTTGATTTCCTTTAAAATTTCAGGATATGCAGAAATTGCTTCTTTTCCTTCTGAAGTAAATGGAACCCAAACTGACGCCATATGAACAACAACAATCGCAGGTCCAGTGGGCATTGAATTCCCAGATTGTGAAAGGCCATAGGATTTTAATCCTGCATGTTTAACAGCTGATGTGATTGCACAAGCTCCTTCTTGGTAAAGTAATGGAACCTTATTTGCAAAACGCACCAATTCAACACTTCCTTCTGAATCAAGACTTCCACCATATCCAATTGCAACCTCAATTTGAAATGGATAACCTCTGTAAACTGTTGCATTTCGAGTGATTGCATGAACAAATTCAACATCATATTCTGATGCTATACTTTTTTTAAGTAATTCTGCTCCAATTGGAGACAAACAATCTGTGCTTGGACTCATTAGTTTTGTGTTCTGCATTGCATTAAGCAATTTTTCCTGCTGTTCATCTGAAAGCAGTCTTGGTAAAATTCTTGGATCAAGTCCAGCTTTTTCAAGAATTTGATCTGCAGAACCTGCTCCAACTCTATCAAATTCATTTGTTAAAAAAGACTTTATGTTTCTTGATTTTGACTCTTTAATCATTCTCTTAAGAATACCTAGCTCAATACCATGAGGATGTGGCTTAATTACTTTAGCTTTTTTCGGAAGCAAATCTGTTACTCGAGGATAATCTATTTTCTCCCCTTCAGGATTAACATAAACAATATGCGCATGAGGATTAACAACAGAAGTCTGTTTTATATATTCATCAACTGATTGTTTTGCCTTAATATGTTTAGCAACCATCTCAACTTCAATACGAATTCCATGCTCTTTTTCTTCCCAGTCATAAACATCTGAATTATCAATTTCAGGTTCATTATTTTTTACATCAATACCAATGATATATTTATGAGCAGATTCATCTTTTTTTGTTTTTGAAATCAAAATAGCTTTTTTTCCAGTAGTAAGTTGACCATATAAAATAACAGCAGAGATTCCAATTCCCTGTTGTCCTCTACCTTGTTTTCCACCCTTGCTTCTAAATTTTGAACCATAGAGAAGCTTTCCAAATGATTTAGTAATGTGCTTTTTTGAAATTCCAGGTCCATTATCCTCCACAATCATGCAGTAACGATTTGTTCCAAGAGATTTAATTTCAACATAAATCTCTGGAAGAACTCCTGCTTCTTCACAAGCATCAAGACTATTATCTACTGCTTCTTTAACAGAAGTAATTAAAGATTTAGCAGGATTATTAAATCCTAATAAATGCCTGTTTTTTTCAAAAAACTCTGCAACAGAAACTGATTTATGAGTATCTTCTTTAACTGATTTAGTAGCTTTCTTAGATGCTTTTTTTCTTGTTTTTTGTTTTTTTTCTTTAATTTGTTCTAAATTTTCATCACTATTTTGAGCCAGTTCTAAACCCTCTGTTTCATGATTTTGAGCTTTTTCAGATGAAAAATCAGCCATAATATACTAGTTAATACTTGAATTTAAAAAGATTTCCATAAAATCTTTAAGATTTTAACAATCTTTTTTAAATATTTAAAAGAGTTTAAAAACAAAGTTGTTTTTAGACAATAAATAGGGGGGGTATTTTAAAGAAGTCTATTTATAAACCTTTTTTAAAAATTTATATGCAGTACCCTGTTCTGAACCTTCAAGAATCATTTCAATTGCCTGGCGTGCATAACTAATATTCATTGAATCTCCAATAATTGAAACAGTTTTGCCAAAAACAGCAATCCAACACCCTGTATATTGCTCGATTATGCGTCGAGTAATTCCTTTTTTTCCAATTATTCTACCACGTAAAGTTAATTTTCGATTTTTTGATTTTACCTTAAAATCAGAAAGGTCAATTATTTCCATTACATACTCATCTTCAAAAAGCTTAAATGCAACACTTGGATTAAATCCCCTTCCAATTGCTTTTATAACTTGTTCAGCATCCATAATACCTAATGAATCCTGACCTGAAATATCAACTTCACCTAAAGCAGAATGAATAAATAATTTAACACCTGTTTTTTCTTCAATTATTTTTCGAACAGTGCCGTTTCTTCCAATTAATGAATTAATTCGCTCTTTTGGAATTAAAATTTTTGAAAAAGCCATTCTCCTAAAACTCTTCAGCTTCAAATAAATCCTTAAGGTAGTTATTATTTCTGAGCCAAGCAGCATGATTTTTTTTATAACAATGAAGAATATCTGCTTTTTTATCTCCTTCAAAATCCCATGGTACAATTAAAACAACATCTCCAGGCCTTACCCATAATCGTCTTTTTAAAGCACCTGGAACTCTGGAAATACGTGTTTTACCATCAGAACATTTAACACTTGATTTCCCATAACCTAATCGAATATCAACAATTCCAAGAAGTTCTTTTCCTTTTGGCAAACGAACACGCAGTATTTCTGGTTTTTCTTGGTCATAACTATGCCTTTTCCTCTTTTTAAACTTCTTATTTCTTTCCATATATTGAAAGAATAATAAAAGTTTATAAACCTTTAGGATTAACAAAGTGATTTAATCATAATGATTCTTCGGGTACGTGGCTTGTTTTTATCTTTATCCCAGCTAAAAAGCTCAAAAGTCTCCTTAACCTTTCCATTAAATGCATTTGAAATTTTCCGCGAAACATCAACTGCATATGAATCAACAGAAAAATGATAATCAAAACCCCGATCAAACTCTTCAATCCGAATAAGTTTCATAGAATATTTTTTCATAAATGACTGCAGAGCTTCCTTGTTTTTTTTATAATTTCGAACAAACCGAACCTGTATTTTAGCAATATATTTTGTGTTCTGGCGTGAACAATCTGGACACGCAACCTTTTCTAATATAAAAATCGTCTTTTCCTGTATCTCAAACAACTCATCTTTCATTGATAAAAAAATTGAAAAAAGACCTTTCTCAAAATCATCAATAACCACACTTTTAAGCTCAACTTCTTCAGGAACACGTATCTTATTTTTAAGTTCTCTTTCAAATAAAGACATAATTGAATTAAGTGGTTTTATCCAAGAACGATTCCAATACACACTCTCACATTTAACGCAATACCTAAGTTTAATCTTAGCAGGAATTTTGATTTTAATATTTTTTAAAAAACAATCTACACAATAACCATTAACTAACTTATTAACCTTTACTCCACACTTAGGGCATTGCAAATCTTTTATTGACATATAAAAAAATTAATCTAAACTTATTTAAATCCTTTGGCTAAATCAAAAACGGCATAGCAAAAATAAAGAAAACCAACAAAATTGAAGAAACAATAAATGCAATATAAATAAGATGTTCCATTTATTGACAAGTTTATTACTATTTTTAAAATTATCTAACATAAAACAAAATAATTAGGTAATCCATATTTTTTTAAACATAAAGTGCAATTATTCTTTATGTATAAAATCATTCTTGGAAGAAACAAATCTGACAGGGAAAAATTTAATGAAGATGGAACAATCTTCTTAGGAAAACACTATGTTACAATGGGTACTGAAAAATCTCTTGCAAATCCAGTTCTGCTTGATATTGCTCGGCCTCACGTAATGCTTATTTGTGGAAAAAGGGGCTCTGGTAAGTCATATACTCTTGGTGTTATTGCTGAAGAACTATCAAATCTGCCTGAAAAGATAAAAGAAAATCTTTCTGGATTAATTTTTGACACTCTTGGAATATTCTGGTCAATGAAATACGAAAACTACAGAGATGAAGAGTTATTAAAAAAATGGAATCTAAAATCTGCAAAAAAAGACATAATAATTTTTGTACCAAAAAATATGCAAAAAAAATACGAAGAACAAGGCATACCTATTGACTATGAATTTTCACTAAAAACCTCTTTTCTTAATGCTGAGGATTGGTGTAATTTATTTGAAATTAACTTAAACTCTGAAAAAGGTGCATTGATTTCATGGGCTTTATCTAATTTTAAAGAAGAATTTTCAATTAATGAATTGCTTGAAAAAATAAAAGAAAATCAAAGTTTTTCAAAAGAGCAAAAAAAAGAATTAATATCTAGATTTGAAACTGTATTAAACTGGCAGATATTTGACAAAAAAGGTATTGATATTGAAAAATTACTTGTTCCAGGAAGAACAACTGTCTTAGATATAAGTGCTTATGCTCAATTTGCAGAAGAAAAAATAATAAAAAATCTAGTTATTGATATAATAAGCAGACAGATCCTTAAAAAAAGAATGATTGCGCGTAAAGAAGAAGAAATTGAAGAAATTCAAACAGGAAATTTATTTTCTGAAAGAGTAAAACAAGAACCGCTAATATGGATTTTAATTGATGAAGCACATGAATTTATACCAAAAAAAGAAACACTCTCTTCAAAAGCACTTAAAAGTATTCTAAAAGAAGGACGGCAACCTGGAATATCATTAGTAATGGCAACACAGCAGGTTGGAAAATTGCATTCTGATGCATTAAGCCAGGCAGATATTGTATTATCACACAGAGTAACTTCAAAAAAAGATATCCTTGCACTGCAGGAAATAATGCAGTCTTATATTTCAAAAGACCTGATTCTAAAACTAAAAGAACTTCCAAATGTAAAAGGTTCTGCAATTGTTTTAGATGATAAAAATGAGAAAATATTTCCAATTCAAATAAGACCGAGACAAAGTTGGCATGGTGGAAATGATCCTTCTGCAATCAAAAAAATAAAAGAACATATGAAAAAAGAAAAAAGAAATCCCTTCTTAGAAAGGATTGAATCTAAAGATTAATGGACACTGGACAGCAGGGTGCAGGCTTTTTATCATCTATTTTGTATATGATATAAACATTTAAATTAAATATTTTAAAGAAAAATAAAGAGTTGTAAAATGTTCCAAATTCCAATATCTGAAATAATTGAGAAAATATCAGAAGCTAGCGGACTTTCAGCAGAAGATATTAAAAAGAAAATTAATGAAAAAATGAAATCACTTGAAGGTCTGATTTCTGAAGAAGGTGCTGCACATATTATTGCTCATGAACTTGGAGTTGAATTATTCAAAGCTGCTGAACAAAAAGAAATTAAAATTAAAGACATTATTATTGGGATGCGAAACTTTGAAATAAGCGGAGTTGTTAGTCGCATATTTGAAATAAGATCTTTCAAAAAAAGAGATGGAACTGGAAGAGTATGTTCATTTATCCTTAATGATGAAACTGGAAAAGTAAGAGTCATACTATGGAATGATATGGTAAAATTAATTGAAAATAATAAGATTAGCAAAGGAAAAACAATAACAATAAAAAACGGATTTATTAAATCAAATAACTATAATGGTATTGAAAGCAAAGAAATTCATACAAATACAAAAACAAGATTTGAATTTAATCCAGATATTAAAATAAATGTTAAATTAGAAGAAAATTCTGAACGTGAAGAATATCATGAAAAAACAATTTCTGAGCTTAATGAAAATGATTCTGCAAAAATAAGAGCAACAATAATTAATGCATATCTTCCTAAAATCTATTTAGCATGTCCTGAATGCAACAAAAAACTAATTGAAGAAAATGAAAAATTAATATGCAATGAACATGGGGAAGTTGAAGCTAAAAAAACTGCACTATTATCTATGATTGTTGATGATGGAACAGAAAATATTAGAGTTGTTGCTTTTAGAGAAACTGCTGAAAAAATATTAGATATGAATGCTGAACAGATATTAAATGCATTAGAAAATCCAACAGAATTTGAAATAGAACTTCAAGAAAAACTTCTTGGAAAGGAAATTCTAATTGCTGGGCGTGTAAAAATAAACAAACAACAAAACAATAAAGAAATAATGATTTCTTTTGCAAATAAAAACTTAAATCCAATTCAGATTGCAACTACATTATTAGGTGTATAATATGGCAAGAAAAAAAGAAGTAAAAGAAAAAACAGCTAAAAAAACTGCAGAAGTAAAAGAAAAAGTTAGTGAAAAAGAACCAACACTTGAAGACCTGCCAGGTGTGGGACCTGCAACAGTAGAAAAATTAAAAGATGCAGGAATTACTGATCTTATGAGTGTTGCTGTAGCTCCTGCAATGGAACTTGCAGAAATAACAAGTATGACTGAATCAAGTGCAAATAGAGTAATTGCTGCTGCAAGAAATGCACTTAAGCTTGATTTTATGACTGGAGAGCAACTTCATGACAAAAGAAAAAGTATAGAGAAAATAAGTACAGGTAGTAAAGAATTTGATAAATTAATTGGTGGAGGTCTTGAAACTCAGGGATTATTTGAATGTTTTGGAGAATTTGGTTCAGGAAAATCTCAACTAGCAATGCAATTATCAGTAATGGTGCAACTTCCAAAAGAAAAAGGTGGACTAAATGGAAAAGTTGTTTTTATTGATACTGAAAATACTTTTCGTCCAGAAAGAATAAAACAAATCGCTGAAGCAAGAGGTCTTGATCCTACTGAAGTTCTTAAAAACATAACTGTAGCAAGAGCATTTACATCAGATCATCAAATGCTTCTTTCAGAAAAAATAGATTCATTAATCAGAGAGAAGAAAATAAATGTAAAACTGGTTGTTATTGATTCATTAACATCTTTATTTAGAACAGAATATGCAGGCAGAGGGACATTAGCAACAAGACAACAAAAACTAAATCGCCACCTGCATACACTCCAAAGACTTGCAGATGTTCACAATATTGCAGTTTATGTAACAAATCAAGTCATGGCTAGACCAGATATTTTCTTCGGAAATCCAACTGCTGCAATTGGAGGTCATATTCTAGGCCATGCATGTCAATTTAGAGTCTATCTAAGAAAAAGTAAAGGAGATAAAAGAATTGCGCGACTTATTGACTCCCCATACTTGCCTGAAGGAGAAGCTGTTTTTAAAGTATCTGCTAAAGGTGTTGAAGATGTATAAGTAAAGTTTTTATTCATTCATCACATCTTCTTTTTATGATAATTGAAATCTCTCTACTTTTACTTGTTTTAATCTTTACATTAATCTCAGCTTTTACAGACATTAAGTGGAGAATTGTTTTAGATTATATTAGTTATTCACTAATTATCTTTGGAATTATTGGGAACTTGCTTTTATCAATTTTTAATCAAACAATTTCCTATTTTCTATATTCAATACTCGCTGCACTATCTGTTTTCTTAGTTGGAACAATCTTCTTTTATCTTGGAATCTGGATGATGGGAGATACAAAAATTCTTACAGGAATTGCAGCATCAATCCCGTTCATATATGTTTTTATATTTAATATGCCAAAATATACTGCATACTGGCCATTTATTTTAACAGTATGGATCAATGCTATATTTCTTGCACCACTTTTAATGGTTATTTTCCTATTTTACAGAATTATAAAAAACAGAAAAGAAGCAATCCCAAAAATAAGAGAAAAATTATATAAAAATAAAAAAATAACTCTCGCACTTACTTTTGCACTCATAATTGCATTGATTTTTTATTCATACAACAGTAAATATGGAATATATATTCTCTCAACATGGGCTTTTGCAACTCTTGGATTTTATTTTTTTATTATTGCAACACTATCTGAAAACCTAATTTATGAAATTAAAAAGCCCTCAGAATTAATTGAAGGAGATATGCCAATTGACTTGGATTTAAAACTTCCTGAAAAAAAAGGAAAAATTATTCAGCATAACATTAAAAAACACGGTTTAAGCAAAAGCCAGATAGAATTTATTCAGAAAAAATATCATAAAACCATTAAAATCAAACAGGGATTTCCAATGGTTGTCGCATTTTTAGCTTCATTGATTCTTTCACTAACTCTTGGAGATTTAATCTTCCTTGCATTAATGTTTACTCTTTAATGTATATCACAAACTATAAATAAAAGAACAAACTACTTTTAATTATAATAGAGGGTTAGCGATGTTACAACCAATTCAATTTGTATTCCTTGGTGTTATTGGGGCAGCAGCCGTAATTTGGGCTCTTTCTAGTATGGGAGTTATTAAGCCACGAGATCATGAGCTTTATAATGAAAAGCGAAGGCATCTCAGAATGGCTGAAAACACAATAGAAAGAACATATCACTATATGGCTAATCTTCCAAAAGAGGCTAGAGCTGACATCTTCACTCATCTAGACAGAGGTCTCTTAAGTTATGCCTATACAACAGCAAGGACAAAACACGATGTTTACAATTTTTTCAAACAAATGTAATTTTTTTATTTTTTATTTATAATTTAATAATCCTACACTAGAAGTCAAATTATGGAATTCTTGGTTTAACTCTTGGTAAATTTGCTTTTTTCCCATTAGTGTTCTTTATTTTATCCTTTTTAACCTGTTTTTGTGGCGCAGATTTAGGTGGAATAAGATTTTCACCATATATCTTTTTTATTGCATTTGAAAACTCCAAAGATATATTTTTTAAATCAGCTTCATCTGCTTTTTCTCTTTCTTTAAAATCCTTTACATCATCACCCTTATATGTAGGGATTATATGAACATGAATATGCGGTATAAGTTGTCCTGCAGAAGGTCCATTTCTCTGAATCACAAGAATTCCTTCTGCATGCATAAGTTCAAAAACAATTGGAGTAATTTTCTTAACAACTGTAAACAAATATGAAGTAAGGTCATCAGGTAATTGAGTTAAAAAAGAATAATGTTCTTTAGGAATAACTAAAACATGACCTGGATGAAGAGGCTGGATATCTAAAAAAGCAAGAACTTTTTCATCTTCATATATCTTATGACAAGAAATATCTCCTCTGGCAATTTTACAAAAAAGACACTGCTGTCTGATTGCATCATTAATCTGTTCAGGAGTCATTGATTTAAGTTTCTCTTCAAGCTGTTTCTTTTGTTCTGAAGTTAAATTTTGCATAACTATTAACTAAAACAAGAATAAGAAATTTAAGTGTTTTGCTATTAGCCAAAACAATCAAAGATCTATTTATGCACTATCTTAAATTTAACAACAATTTTTGGTCCAGTTGAAGTATCTTGAACCTCATATCCTAAATCTGCTAATTCTCTTCTTATTTTATCAGCAGTTTTCCAATCTTTATTTTTTCTTGCAATTTCCCGATCCTGAACTTTTCTTAAAATATTTTTTGGTATATCTTCTTTAAAATCCAAGATACCTAAAACAGAATCAAACTTAATAAGTTGTTTAAGAAAACTTTTTGCACCTTTTTTAGTTAATTTTAAACTAGAAATCAGTTTATTTCCTTCTGAAATAAAATCAAAAATTGAAGCTAATGCTTTTGAAATATTTAAATCATCATCCATTGCTTTCTCAAAATTATTTTTTGCTTTTTTTAGTATCTTTGTCCCATCTTCTTTTCCATTAAAATCATAATTTTCCAAATCTTGCTTAAAAGAAATAATTTTTTGCAGATTTTTATTTGAAGATTCAAATGCTTCAAATGTAAAATTAAATGGTTTACGATAATGTTTTGAAATTAAAAAAAATCTAAGTTGCTGGCTGGTAAATCCCCTTTGATAAATGTCCTGTGGAGTATAAAAATTACCTTCTCGTTTAGACATTTTTGAACCGTCAACATAAAGATGGCGAGAATGCATCCAAAATTTTGCAAAATCTTTCCCAGTAGCGCCTTTTGTTTGGGAAATTTCAGCTTCATGATGTGGAAAAATATTATCTTCTGCACCAGTATGGATATCTATTGTCTTAAATTTATTTGGATAAAATTTACCATCTTTAAATGCATCTGAAAGCCATTTCATAGCCATAACAGAACATTCAATATGCCAGCCAGGATATCCTTTTTCAGACCAGGGAGATTTCCACCACATTAAATGCTCTGGATCATTAACCCATAATGAAAAATCATAAAAATGTTTTTTATCTTTATTTGCATCAACATCTCTGCCAGATTTTCCTTCTTCTAGTTTACTAAGTGTATTTCCAGATAATTTTCCATATTCTGGAAATTTTGAAATGTCAAAATAAACAGAGCCATTAACTTCATAAGCAAAGTTTTTTTTAAGTAAAACTTCAATAACCAACTGCATTTCCTTAATATGTTCTGTCGCTCTTGGAAACTTATATGGTTTTTTTAAATTTAATTTAAAAAACTGTTTCTTAAATTCATTTTCATAAAAGTGCGCAAGGTCATAAGGTGAAACTTTTTGCTGACGAGCTTTTTTTTGTATCTTGTCCTCTCCTTTTTCTAAATCATCTTCAGATAAATGACCAACATCAGTTATATTCATTACTTGTCGAACCTTATATCCCTTATATTCAAGATATCTGCGAAGAATATCTTCAAATAAAAAAGTTCTAAAATTTCCAATATGTGCATAATCATAAACTGTTGGACCGCAGTTATAAATTCTAACAACATCTCGGATAACTGGTTTGAAGTATTCAAGTTTTTTTGAATAAGAATTATAAAACCTTAATGCCATTTTATTTAAGGCCAAACCTCCGTGCAGAAAGTCCTTTCTTAACACTATCTTTTTTAGCAAATGTTAAATCAAGCAGATCTAAATGAATATCTAAATCTAATAAATTAATTAATTCTTGACTAAATACTTCCTGATTAGGCAATATAAAATTACGTTTAAGTTCAATTAGACGTTCAGTTAATGCTTTTTCAGTTAGGGCAAAAGTTTCAAAGCGCGGGGCGGGATTTGAACCCGCAATCTTACGGTCTGCAGCCGTACGCCTTACCGGATTTGGCCACCCGCGCACCTCTGCTACAGCTGCTTCTCTATCTTTTAAAACAATATTATTTTCCATAATCTCTGATAAAAAATTCATATCACTATCAAGAACATTACTAAAATCATTGATTTTTCTCTGAGTGCTCTTTTTTAAGGGCTCTACAGGGATAATCACCTTTCAGTTCCATTTTAATCCTAAGCAATAAGCACTAATGCATATAAATGTTAATTTTTCAAGTAGC
This sequence comes from Candidatus Woesearchaeota archaeon, assembly GCA_964435825.1. Lineage (GTDB taxonomy): Archaea > Nanobdellota > Nanobdellia > UBA10117 > JABICX01 > JAFCGM01. Next base: position 26,570 of record CAYTAB010000002.1, on the reverse strand, counting down.
TGTTTTTTATGATAAAAACATAACAATATCTAGTTTAAAAGTTTTTGTATTTTAATATAACTTATCTTTTCTCAAAGAAGGATAGCTATCTTTTTTAAATTGTCTGGTTATTGAAGTATGTGCATATTGATGTGATTTTTTACTTTGAGGCTTGATTTTTCTTAGTTGATTAATAAATGGAATTTTAGACTTTTTAATAGGAATGCCTGCAATATTTGCTGCAAGAAAAGCAATTTTTTCTCTAAAATATACAGAATGATAAATTGCAGGAACTCTTTTTGCAACAGATTCAACAGTTTTAATATCAAAATTAAATGACGCAACTACTTCAGATCTTAAAATATCTGAAATCTGATGAAGTTTTAATTCATGAAGGTTCTTAGTCTTTTTATTAACAATCACTTCAGACATAACATTTAATGAGTCTGCTAAATGTATGGCTTTTTTAGAAGTATAAACTGTAGGAATATCTGGAGTTACAACAACAAAAATTTTATCACATACAGAAATTGCTGCTTTAACTTCTGAGCTAAGTCCTGCTGCAGCATCAATAATAATATAATCATAATCAACTCCAACTTCAGAAATCACTTTTCGGAAAAGTGAAGCACTAATAAGATGTTCATCTTCCTCAATTCCAAGCGTAGCTGGAAGAATATGAATGCCAGACTCATGCGTATAAATTGCTTTAGAAACATTAATTTTTGTTTTCAAAATATCATTAAATGAAATTGGCAAGTCATACATCCCTAAATAAAGAGCTAGATTTGCTGTATGTAAATTTGCGTCAACAACTAAAACATCTTGACCAAAATAGTTCTTTAATGCAATTGCAAGATTTGATGCAATCGTGGTTTTACCAACTCCTCCTTTTGGAGAGACAATTCCAATAACTTCCATCAATATAGAAACAAAACCATTATTTTTATATTATTCGGATTATTTAGAAACCAAGTTTTTTTGCTTTTTATTATCTTCTTTTTTATCTTCATTTGCCACTTCTCCAGGTGAAGGCAATAAAGCTTTAAGCAAAAAAATTGCATCATCTTTTATTTCTTTTGCAAGTCTTGGATCAGGATTATAAGCATATTCAATCTCTGATATTTTTGAAAAAAAGTCAATTAAACTATTTTGTAATTCAAGAGGAATAGCTGCTTTCTTCACCTTAACAATCAAATCATTATAAGTAGTAACCCATTTTAAACCATATTTTTGAATAACTTTTTTGCGGATAATTTTAGCTAATTTAACTAATTTTTTTCTATCAAGTTCTTCTCCAAAATAATTACTAAAATTATTAAATAAAAGTTCACGCTCATCTTTCAGAAGTTTAATTCTAAGTTGAGAAAGCTTTCGTCTTGAACTAATATATAAAAAAAGATTTAATAATGCTATTAATGCAATAACTGCAACAATCATAATAAGAATGCCTGTTGTTGAAAATATAACACTAAAGTTAATCTGGTCTAAATGAAACAGCTTAAGCATAATCTTAAATAACTTTTCTTGTTTTTATAAGTTTCCTTAAACAAATATTAAAAAGAAAGAAATTTAAACCAGCAATGTTTTTATTTATATATTTATGAGAAACAGCAGTTATGGTAAAGATAGTAATAATGTTAAAGATAAGTATTCTTCACTAATTGATTTTTATAAAAATAGCTTTGAAGCAGATAATACATTAAATGAAGTTAAAGTAATTGAAAACCGAAGTTCTGCATTGAGAGAAGAATTAGAAAAAGAACGAGAAGAAGAAGCTGAAAAAAGATACAAAGATGAACAAGAAAAAATGCTTGAAAGAATTGAACAAGAAAAAGATCATTCAAAAATCCATATTGATGAACGAAAAAAAGTAGAATCTGATGAAGAAGAATTTATGGATTACATAAACAATATGGAAAACAAAATAAGAATGCAATTTGCAGAAAGAAAAGCTGTTAAGCCAAAAACAAAAAGGAAAAAAACCGCTCTTAAACAAAAAATAGCTCATCATAGAAGAACAAATAAAACTAAAAACGAAACACAGCATTCAACTGAAAAAAAAGAAGAAAAGCCCAACATTTCCAGAGCAAATATTGGAAAAAAATTTGCAGGAGATGAAGAAGTTATATCTAAAGAAAAATTAAGAAAATTCTCAGAAATAATTAGTAAAGTAAAAATTGAAATTCATAAAATGGTTGTTGGTCAGGAAGCAACAATCAATGCTGCACTTCTTGCATTAATCTGCGACGGACATGCCCTACTTGAAGGAGTTCCAGGATTAGCTAAATCTCTTCTTGTAGAAACATTAAGTAATGTTGTAAAAAACACTGTATACAGAAGAATTCAATTTGTTCCAGATTTACTGCCTGCAGACATTCTCGGAGTTAATGCATATAATCCTCAAACAGGACAGTTCTACACAGTTAAGGGTCCGATTTTTGCAAATTTTATCCTTGCAGATGAAATTAACAGAGCTCCGCCAAAAACACAAGCAGCAATGCTTGAAGCAATGCAGGAAAAGAAAGTTAATATATCTAAACAAGAGTTTGACTTAGGAAAACCTTTTTTTGTTCTTGCAACTCAAAATCCTCTTGAACAATATGGAACTTATCCGCTTCCAGAAGCCTTAATTGACAGATTTCTTTTTAAAATTATGGTCTATTATCCAAATAAAGAAGAAGAATATGATATTATTAATCAAAATACAGTTATACAAACAAAAGCTGCATTTAAAAGAGTCAATTCAATTCTTGACGCAGATGTAATTCGGGATATGCAGGCTTCTGTAAGAAAAATTTATGTTTCAAATGAAGTCAAGCATTATATTGTTGATTTAGTAAATGCAACAAGAGGAAACACAAATTTGCATCTTAAAGGACTTCAATATATAAGATATGGTGGTTCTCCAAGAGCATCAATTTATCTTGCTTTAGGTGCAAGAGCTTATGCACTTACACAGGGAAGAAATTACATTGTACCAGATGATATTAAACAAGTTGCATTTGAAGTTCTTAGACACAGAATGATTCTAAACTATGAAGGAAAAGCAATTGGAATCACAACTGATGAACTTATAAAAGAATTGCTTGCTACTGTAGAGGCTCCTTAAAATGTATTTAAAACCAAATGTAATTGAATTTTCTGAATTAAGCAACATTGTAAATAAAAATGTTGCAAAACTAATAGAACTCTTTAGATTAAAATTAATTTATTACAAATTAATAACAAGCAAAGGACTTGAATTTGATAGGCTGAGGGAGTATCAACCAAGTGATGATGCTAAGCAGATTGATTGGAATGCAACTGCAAGAACCATGAAACCGCACATTAAAATATTCAAAGAAGAAAGAATGCTAGATATTATCTTTATTGTAGATGTATCTAATACAATGCTTTTAGGAACAACAGAATTAATAAAAAATCAATTTGCAGCAATTATTACTGGAATATTTGCATTTGCAACAGTAAAAAGCGGCGATAGAACTGGTTTACTTGCTTTTTCAGATAGAATAAAATATGTTATTGAACCGCTGATGACTGAAGAAACTGTTTATGCAATAATGAAAATTCTAACAACTCCAAAATACTATGGAGGAATCAGACGTTGGGATGTTGTTCCAAAATCTGTTCTTGATAATTTTGGACCAGATACTGTAGTGTTTATTATTTCAGACTTTATTGGAATTGAAGAAACATTTAGAGAAGATCTCTCAAAAATGGTAAATAAATTCAAAAGAGTTATTGGAATCATGATAAGAGATCCAAGAGACAGCTACCTGCCAAAAGGTGTTGGGAAAATGTATCTTGCAAACCCAAACACTGGAAAGGTATCTTTAGTTGATATTGAAAAAATAAGAGAAAAATACAATAAAGAAGCTGCAAGAGAAGAAAGAAGAATTGAGGATGTTTTCATCAATTCAGGTGCACTTTTTTTCAAAGTTCATACAAATGAAAATGTAACAGACATGTTTGCAAAATACTTTGATGCTAACTGGTAATGCAAATAAAAATATTTGACTTTAAAATTTTCCTGAATCTTCCTTATAAGGAAATGCTAGTTTTAATTATTTTGCTTGTAGCAATGATTATAGCATATCTTATTATGATAAAACTAAGAAAGAATCGAGTTATTAAATTTGGAAATTTTGCAACTTTAAAAAAAATTGAAGGTGAAAAACGATTTTTTATGAGCCCCATTCTTCTAGTAACAAAGTTACTTATTTTAACACTGCTGTTTCTTGTTGCAACACATAGTCTAGAAGTGAATATTATGAAACCAATTGCCACTTCTGACTTTGTTGTTGCAATTGACTCTAGCTCAAGTATGCTTACTCCAGATTATGAACCAAATAGACTTGATTTTGCAAAGCAGTCTGCTCTTGATTGGCTGGATTTTTTGCCAAGTTCAACAAATGTTGGAGTAATCTCTTTTGCAGGAAACATCTCTATTGAAAAAAAACCAACCACAAACATATATGCAGTAAAAAATGCAATAAAAAATATTCAACTTAATTCGCAACCAGGCACTGCAATTGGTGATGCAATAATCTGGTCAGCAGCTTTATTAAACACTTCAAATCGGCAAAGAATGGTTATTTTAATAACTGATGGTGAAAATAATGCAGGCATTGATTTAAAAAACGCTGTTGAAGCAGTAACTGCGCAAAAAACAATTGTTTATCCTATTGGAATTGGTAATAATTCAAAAACACTTGACTTTTATTCAGAAATTGAAACAAAAATCATGGAAAGCGACCTATTACGTAAAAAAGGAATTACATATACACCATCAACAACAATACCAAGTGTAAATGAAACGCAATTACAGTTTATTGCAAATCAAACAGGTGGAAAATATTATGTAATAAACACTGAAGAAACAGCTAAAGAAGCTTTTGAAAGCATTATTTTCAAAAACGAAAGAATAGAACTTGATTCTGCATATTATATTCTTCTATTTATTGCAATTCTAACTATAATTGAAGTAGTTTTGTTTTCAAAATATGGTGCAATTTAAAACAAAGGAACCCATCCTAAAAAAAACAGCAGAATATAAACAACAAGCAAAAGCTCAATTAAGATTGCAGCTAACTCAAAATTTGTCCATTTTTTAACTTCATTCTTTTTTTCAATAAAGCCAGTGTTTTCATAATCAGAATCTTTCCAATCAGTGCTTCCTCTATCATCTTTCAAACTTTTATTTTTCAAACCCTGAAAAATATCATATGGAGAGTCAAACTGAGAAGATAATTCCTCTTTCTGATTATTCTGACCTGCAACTTTATGTTTCAGGTACTTTAACCAAGTTCGGAGTGCTGGCAAGTTTTAACCTCCTTCTTCTTCTAAAGAATAATATTACTAATAAAATTGTCCATCCAATAAATAAAAATGGCAAAAGCATAAATCCTGAAATCAAAGATGGAACAATCTTAACAACAATTGGAGAAAATGCAATTGCACCTTCATCAGAGACTAAAAGCAAAACTCCTTCACATTTTCCAAGAACGCTCTTTGCTCTTACACTATAAGTTAGTGCTTTTCGTTCACCAGTATTTAAATCATAATTTTTATCTGAAATAGTCAAGCAATCTTCTGCACCTTCAATTGAAAGCTGAATTCCAGTTAAATTAATATCTCCTGTATTTTCAACAAGAATCGGCAATGTAGCTCCAGAAGATTCAAAAACAGAAAATACAAGAGGGCTTTCAATAATAGTCATTCTTTTAAGAACCTGCCGAGGTATAACTTTAACAGTTAAAAATTCCATATCAACAGTTAAATCTCCCTTAACAATTGCCCTAACTGGAATCTGATATTCACCTGGAATCTCATTTGAATAAACTGTAAGATAAAATCTGCCTTTTTTTATCTCACCTAGATTTATCATTGGAAAACTTTTGTCAACTTTATCCCAACCTTTTTTTACATCAGCACTAACTGCTGCATCTGCAACAGGAATATCTCCAATATTTTCTAATTCAAAACTAACAGAACCAGTTTCTCCTTGCTGCAATACAATTACATCATCAATTAATCTTAAATCAAGTTCAGGTGGTTGAGGTTCTGGTGGCACCTGTTGTTGCTCAATTTGTGGCTGAATTTCCCTTATTGTTTCATTTTTAATTTGCTCAGGTAATTTAATTCCTAATGGTGCAAATATTGAAAAGTTTGAAACATTTCCACTTGAGATTTTATTGTTCATAATTCCTTCAGGTGTAATAGATGCCACCATATTCCAACCAGTATTGTTGTTCCATTTCCAAAGCCATAATGCAGGCTCCCAAACAGAATTGGGGAGAGGGGTTTGATAATTAAAATCAAGCATAGCCCATGAATCAGAATTTGTCTTACTTAAGTTTATCCACTGAGAAACATTAACCCAGTCTTCAGGATCTGCTGGAGGATGTAAAACACTCTTAAGCTGAGTATCTTTTGACCTAATTGAAAAATTAGCACTTGGAGAGATCATATCTGCAAACTCAATATATGAATCATTAACTGAAACAATTTCAATTGCATTAGAAACAATTATTGAATCTGCGAAAACTGCAGAACTATTTGAAATATAAATTCCATATAAATTATCCTGAGAAGATGTTCCAGAAACATGAATACTCTTGCTATTAAAAATGCAAAGCCCAAACCTAAATTGCTGAGTTCTCAAGTCAACAACTGTAATATTTTCAGTATCTTTAATTATAAGTGCGCAAGCATCATTTTGAATGCTTGTTGTATTATCTCCATCAATTGTTTTATTTCCAAAATCCAGAATAACATTTGATTGATTAATAACTTGACAAGTTTCATTATAATTCCACCGGCTATCATTAAATATATAGTAACCAGATTCATTAATTGGAGAGCAAGGGTCTAAAGGTTTGACTCTAAAAGCTTCAATTCCATTTACAAGCATAATAAAACCTTCTGTAAGTTTTGTTGTAAATCTTGAAGCAACATCAAACCCTCCAATATGTTCCTCAACAATTGTTCCATTTGAAGAATATAAACTTAAAAAAAGAGCTACAGGCCAATCTGGTTCAAAAGCTCTCTTTAAGTGATCTGAAAAAAACTTAACAGTAAAGTAAAGTGAATGATCAGTATCATCAACTCCAATTCCCAGAGTATATGTGCCATTCATTAATAGAGAAGTGCGGTTCCAAGTATAATTTGGAATATAATAAGTGTAATTTGTTGTTGTATTTGTAACATTATCATATGTAGAATTAACAATCCATGATGAAAAATACTGATTATCTGACTGAATTAAAAAAGGAATTCCTGGAGAAAAAGCACCATAAGTAGAAAAATCAATATCATAATTAATGCAGGTTGAAGCTGGTTGATAATTAATGTAAATTGGTAAAGTTAAAAGACTTGTTGCATTTTGACCAGTTTCAAAAGAATATGCAATTGAAAAAAAAGAACTATTAATTACCTCACCAGACTCTGTGCAGATTCTTAAGTAAAGATTCTGATTAATAATTGAATTATCCTTATAAGTATGACTTGTATGATTTCCATAGGAGTTATTAAAGTAGTCAAAAAAAATCTCATTAACAACTGTATTATTCTTATCTACAAAAGAAAAATTATAAGCATAAACTGGAGTTGAAAAAATAATGAATAGTACAAAAACAATGAGTACAAATCCCCTTCTCCCAATATTCATGAGCATTAACCTGAAACTGCAGTTTTCCAGAAATTACTAAAGATAGTGTATATCCAGTCCATTGTTTGGCGAACAAAAATATCTTCATTAAAGTAATTACTTGTATCTGTTTCTTCATAAGTATATGGATCAGAAACATTTAGAAAATATTGCGTTGTATATGTTCCAATAAATTTAAACTTGTCATCTGCATCATAATATGCTTCTAAATAAAGATGATAATCATCTAAATAATCGCTAATATGTGTATAATTATATTGAGGTGAAAATAATTTATTTCCTGTTGGAATAATTGTAAAATTAGAAACTCCATAAATATCTAATTCTGTTTCAAGAGAATTAATTGTTTTTATTCCTGTTTTTGAAAGTGATGAATTTGAATCAGTTGATGATGTTTTATTCCAAATCTGAACTGGAGCAAAAAGATTCATGCCATTTACTTCATAAATTCGCAAAGTTGCATTTGTTGCATTTTCTCCATCTGAATTAGAAAGAATAATGCTAAAATTATAAGGGGTTCCTGCATTTGGAAAAGTATTTGTAGGATTTCCATTAATGTAAATATTTGGGATATAAACAGGTTTTAATTCAAAATCCTGTGTATCAATATTATCTCCTTCATTACATTCAACAATATCATCTCCAAAATCAACTACAACCTGAACAGTATACATTCCACTTAAAGCAGAAGCAACCCAGCTTACATTACGAACAATAGTTTCATCAACATCAACTCCAGTTGAGATTTGGTCCATTGTGCTATATACTATATTGGAGGGGTTTCCCTGTTCATAAATAGTAATATTAACATTAAAAACAGTAGTCACATCCACATTACCTCCAAGATTTTCATCTGGAGTATCTCGTGGATTTGAAATTGAATAAGTGATTGTATGAGTTTGATTATAGTAAACTGGATCTGGATTAAGATTTGTTATTTGAGTATTAAGATTTGCTCCAATACAATACATATGAGAAATTCCATTTAAAACAATATATCTTGTATGTGTTGTCTGGTCATTAACTTGACCTGCAGTTAATCCAGTTGATAAATTTAAAGGAAAAGTTGTATCTGTTGGAATCAAATAACCTGAAGAACAGTATCTTCCAGTAGTTTCTTCACAATCACCAATAACCATTCTTCTTTGAGAATTAACACCAAAAGTTGTATCTGATGCAGATTTAGAAAAACTGCCAGAAGAAGTCTGAAAATAAATTGTTGGAGTCTGGACTTCAGTATTTCGCGTTACTTGATTAAAACTCCGTGAAATATAATAGCTTCCTCTTAAATATCCATTTGAACCAATTGGCTCAAAATTATTTATAACTCCTGGATTTGCAGAACCTGCATAACCTATCCATAATCTTCCAGGAAATGCAGCATAATAAACATCAGGGCTTGGCGTTGTTAAATAAGAAGGAGATAAAGTTAAATAACCCGGACTTGTAAAACTGCAAGATGAATTAAAAGTACTTGTCTGGTCTGTTTGAGATAGTGCAGAAGTACTTGAACGATATGAAATCAGAGCATATTTCCAAGCACCAGATGCATTTAAAGCATAAGTTGCACCAACATATGTTGAACCATGACCGCATATTTCAACACCAATATCTGAATTACTACCCATTGCATCTTGATACCACTGCGCAGGATCTGATGCATCTCCTGTAAAATAAATATTTGAGATTGAACCACTGCTTGTCTTCAATGATCCTCCTGCAGCACTAACTGAATTAAAGATAATTGCAAATAAGAACAATGCTATTATTGGCAAATATTTTTTAAATCTCAACCCTTTCCTCTCCTAATTAAGTGCATAATATAATGAATTTATAACTGAAGCCATTGCATTTATAATTACTTTTAATTCATCATTATTATAAAAACTTCCGCTTCTTGGCTCTAAATTTGAATCAATAACTGCATCAATTGATGTAACATATGAATGACTAGAATCATAAATCTCAAAAGTTACATTTGAATCAACAACACCATAACTTGTCGGTGTAATAATAAAATAAGTTCCTGTGCTTTCAGAAAAATAATGTTTATGTGAAACATTTGACAAACTTGATGAATGATAAACAGGACTAAAAACCAAGTAACCTTCATCCTCAGATATAGTTACTGTTCCAAGATTAGTTGAACCATCTGTGTTTTTTAAATTTATCATAATCCGATTTGGTGCACCAGTTTGAATTGTTAAATTTGAAGTTACAGTTCCATTAGTATAAACAACTGTAGTCATTGTTTTTGCTTCAACTTCATTATTAGCCCAGATATATAATGAATTTACAATTTGATTCATTGCATTTACTGCAACTTTTGCATTATCACTTAATTCTGAAGGAGATAAAGACTTTTTATTATATTCAATTGAAAGAGAATTTGTAATTGAAAAATTAAAGAATTTTGTTGGCTCATCTTCTTCTAAAACAGCTGCAAACAAAGAATAATCTGTAATTTCAGGATATTGTGAAGGAGAAACAACATAAGAAATATTGCCATCAGAATCTGTAAGTCCTATGCTCATTCCTTTTGAAACAAATCCTGCTGACCTTAATGGAACAAAAATATTGTTTCCTTCATACTCTCCAATTGCAACACTAACATTTGCAGCAGGCTCTCCAGTATAAATATTTGTAACTCTTAAATCAACTATATATGGCTGAGCTGTTTGTGACATTGTCCAAGATTCTACAGAATCAATCCATGCAGTTATGTTATATTCTGGAAACTTGCTGACATAATAAAAGTAATATGGATGTGTAGTATTTGTTGGTACCATAAACTGATAATCGCAGGAGGTTGAATTATAACAGGAATAACCTGCTGATTTTAAATCAACAATATATAAAGGCTCGCAGGAAGAAGTGCAGTATTTAAGTAAACCCATTACACTATTTTGGGCAATATCAATATAGCATCCTTCAAAAGTTACTCCAGAAATATTAAATTCTCGAGGAATTGCGCATGAAAAGGTATTATTTGGTGCATCAGAACCTCCATACATTGATGTAGGAAATAAAATTCCAGGCATTAAATCACTTGAACTTGTATTTGTGACATTATAAATATTAAAAGAGATATTTCTTCTAAGTGAAATTAGATTATATTTATTTTTTACAATTCCTCCTCCAGGCATATCATCTACATAGATGTTTCCTGATGGAACTGCAACACGATCCATTGCATAAGTAGTAAAGTCATATGGAACAGAATTAAGATTTCCAATAATTGCACCCCACATATATGTCTGCTGTCTACCTGTAATATTTGAATAATAAACAAATGCAGATCTTAAATCAACTTGACCTGCATAAGAATAAGATATTGTAAAAATAATAAATATAAAAATTAATATCATTATTATATTTTTCTTCATCAAACCACCTAACCCTATATATAAATAGTAGTCTCTATATTAATATTTAATAATATCTTTTTTTCTTCCATACAAAAAGACCTGCAATTGCTGCAAGAATTACAATTCCAATTACAATGCCTACATAAATCATTGTTGATGAAGAAACTTTAAATTCAAACTCTTGTTCAAGCTCTTTTGTTAATAATTCTTCGTCCTGACCATACTGAACTGTAACTTTTAGTGTTGGATTATCTAAAATATCTGACTCAGTTAAATCTGCTTTAATTAACAGGTTTTTTGAATCTCCTGCTGGAATTTTAGAAACGCCTTGAGTATAGATTGTTGTTTCAACTCCGTCAATAAGAATATCATTTATTCGAGCATTTGAATATGCATCAACTTGTCCAATGTTTGTGACTTTAACTGAAAAACGTTTCCAATTCTTTTTATAAACAACAGAATCTAATCTTAATTCTGCATTATTTTCAAAATTTTCCAAAGTAATTGGAAGAGAATATGGTGGATCTGTTTTTCCAGATTCAAGAATATATCGTTCCATAAACTCTGGGCTTTCTCCATATAATGTCCAGAAGTCAGCACTAAGTTCTTTTGAAAGATGCTCTGTTAAGTCAACATCATATTTTACAACACTAACTTCTCCATCTTCAACAAAAAATGCATCTTTATCTGAAACAATTGCAACTTCTTGATCATCTGCACGTATATGAATATTTGATAATCCATAAAGTGGAGAGTTTCCTGAATTCCTGTATTTTACAAACAAAGCTTTTTGATTTGAGTCATAACTAATTGCATCAATATTTAAAAAGAAAGTAAATTTTGGCAAAGGAAAAACTGTTAATGAATAAACTTGACCAGATTTTCCTGGAAGATTTGTAAATCCTTGCCCAAATTTAACAATAACTGAAATTTTCTTATTTGTTAAATCCCTTAATCTCTGACCTGCAGGAATAAGATCATTTCCAACAATTTCCACTAATCTAATATTATTTCTATCTAAAAATTTATAAGACTCTGGATAAATATTATCTTTACCAATAAATAAAACAGGAGACCTGCCATCTCCTCCAGACATTAATTCTGTCTCAATAAAATCACCAGTAGTTGCCATTGCTGTTCCAGTTTCAGGTTTAATTTTAAGAAATTTCTCAGAAATTCGAACATTATCAACAAAACGATTTTTATTATCAATTATTTCAGGACTATATTTTTGTAATGCATCAACTACTTCGCGGTTTAAATGACCAAACAGCAAAACTTCCTGTGCATCTTTATCATCTAAAAAAGAAACTATATCCCCAACATTATCTCTGTTTGCAAAAATCACCCAGCTATTAGTAATATATGCATAAGGTGCAACAGAAACAGCATTATAGCCATATTCATCATCAATTACAACAAATTTATTAGTTCTGATTTCTGAACCAAGATCAAGATTTGTTTGATAAATATCTTTAACATACTTAACTTCAATATTTGAAAAACCTTTAATTTTTAAATAATTTTCATAATCTTTGTAATAAGGTTTTGTTGAAGATTCAATAAGAAGAATTTCTTCTCCAGGAGTGAGTAAATTAGAAATTAATTCAGCATAATTTGTTCCAGCAAAGAAATAAACTGAACCTATATCTGAACGAAGATTTGCATAGTGCATTGATGAATAAACATCCTGCCACTCTTCACTATTAATAATTAATGTTTTAGCATTAACAGAAGTAGGAATTATAAATAATAAAAAAAGTATGACAAATAGAAAAAAGGTTCTATTTGTCGTTTTCTGCGCAGATTTTTTATACTCATTCATTTACGCCAACTCCAGCCAAAAATAGTACACTCCAGTATTTGTCCCATCAACAGGAACAACCATTTGATAATCTACTGTACTACCATCATATCCGCTAGCATCATTTGTAATAGGCGATGCTAATACAAAATTTGATCCATCATCAACCAATGCATAAGTTATCAATGTAGTTGATTCAGTTCCAGTGCTTGAAAAGCTCCTGGATTCATTTGTATATTGCGGGATAGTATATTCTGGGGTTGATACTGCAGTAGCAGCTAGGTATTTAAAAGTATTGTTGTAATTGTCTGCAGCATTTGACCTTACATATGCAGGTGCATCATCAGCATCTGCTGCTGTCCATGTTCCACCACTTGGCCAAGTTAATGAACTTGCAGTTGATGCATATAAATAACTTCCACTTGGATCTGAAATAGTCCAATTAAGGAATTGATTTTCCCCTGCATCTGCCAAGATAACAAATCCTTTTATATTACCATAGAAACCAGCCCACTTGCTTGTAGAGCCAATAGATGAAAAATTGGCTTCTTTGGTTCCTCCTGCAGTTATATTTACATTTCCCCCTGTAGATGATGGCGAATAACTAGATTGTGAGCCATTTTCTACTGAAGTTCCTATTGGTGCGGCTTGAGCAGCGAAAAAAGACAGTAATAAAAAAAGCGCTGCAAACACTGTTACATAGTTATATTTTTGCACTTTTTTCACCTTATTCTAGCTCCAACCATAGGTAGTATGTTGTTGTAGTCTGGTCATTATTGTCTCCGTCTTCAGGTATCATTAGCTGATAATCTACTGTATCTGAATTATATGCTGTTCCACCAGCAACAACTTCTGCAACCCAAGCAACCTTTCCACTACCATCATTTACAACATATTCATACCAAGTTGTTGCTCCACTACTTAATGTTGTAAGGTAATCTGTTGTAATTGATTGAAACATTTGCGATGGAAATGGTCTGGTTCCAGCTATTGTATTTGTATAATTGTCTTTAAAATCTCCTTTTAGCCATGCAGGAACATTTGTTCCATCTTCAGCTGCAATGTTATCCCAATCAAGGCTTGATTCATTTGATGCATAGACTAAAAGTCCATCTGCTCCAGCCCATTGGTAAAAGTTGTTGTTTGATGCATCAGCAAGTACTATATCTCCGCTAACATTACCTAACAAACCTGTCCAGAAGTACGTACTCTGAGTACCGCTTATATTAGAATAATAAACATGTCCAGACATTACATTTGCAGAATCTGGTGCAGATTGTGTATAATTCCCCAAATCATCTGGAGTTCCTACGGTACCAGAAGCTGGTACTGCTGCAAAAACAGGCACAGAAGTAATCACTGCAAAGGCGAGTATACCTGCTAGCAATCCGATTAAATTTGTTCTCATTTATATACCTCCAGTTAACATAATGTTGTAAAGTTAGTTAAATTTAAAAAAGCTTTAGTAATACTAATTAGTTACAAAAATAAAGTTTTGTTTTAAGTAATTGTCAACTTTCCTTGAAAAAAAGTAATTATTACAGGATAACAAAATAAAAAAAACAAAAAACTAAACTAGATTATTTCAAGAAAATACATAATTTTTTTAGTTGTTGTAATTACTTGCTGCAAATTTGCAGGAACCTGAATTTCATAATCATATCTACCATATTTTCCAGTTTTATTAAAATTAATTTCAGTTATAAAAACAGTATCTTCTGTTCCAGAATATGTGCTTCCGCCATCATTTCCATCCCATAACACACCTGTATAAAAATTAGAATTATTTGTTGAATTAATAATTGGAACATTGGAAATAGAATCTCCATATACTGTAAAAGTTTTTGTAAGATCTGCAACACCATCACTGTTATTATCATAAAGCGAAGATATACAATCAGTAAATCCTGTAAGATTAAAATAAGAATCTAGTTCCTGAAAATCATCAGATTGAGTAAAAGTTTTCAAATTTGTGAAATCAATATCTGCATCTTCATCTATAAAGTAAATGTTACCGCTTTTTATTTTTGGAATCCATTGTTGCAGTAAACTTGATAAAGAATCTCCTAAAACAATAGTTTCATTTGAAAAACCATAAAAAGTAACCCAGCTAGAAACAAAATATTTTGAATAATTCTGGTTATTGGATTCATTTGCTTCACTAATTGAATTTGTTCTATCAACAAATGCACTGAAATTATAAGTTCCCTGACTTGTTAACCACGTCATGTTAATTATTGTGCTTGAATTTGCATCAATATCAACACTATCTCTACTTTCAGAAACTCTCTCTATCCAGATAGTACCATTCCAAAATTCAATTTTAAGATTTACCTTAACATTATCTGCATCAAAAACCCCAGAATTATTCAAGTAAAAGAAAATTGTAATATTTTCATTTTCCTTGTCAGTGCTGTCATTAAATTCAATTTTTGAAACAAAAAATTCATATAAATTAACTTCAGGTCCAGCTAATGTTTCAGTCCAATTAAAAACATTTGCTTCATCTGATGCAATATATTTATGAGTTAGATTTCCAGAAGCTAAAGTAGTTATATTATAATACCTCTTTCCATCACTAACATCTAAATCACTTGTATCTGTTTCAATCATAGTATAATTTACTCCATTAATTTCAACATACACATATGAAGCAGAATCATTTTCATCATCAGTATAAGTAACATTAAAAATAAATAAAGTTTCTTCTGAACCAACATACGGACTTACATTCCAGTCACTCAGTTTTGGAGGATTTCCCTCTCCACCACCTGTACCACTTATGTTATCAATCTTGTAATAAGTTTCACCATCATAAACAACCTCAGACACAGTCATACCCTCTTTTGTATCTCCAGTTTTTATTGAAACTTTGTTTTCACATGAGAAATTAACTTCATTAAGATTTGTTGCACTTGGACAGATATATACTTCATGTGTATTTAAAACTCTCGGAACTAATAATGCTCTTGAAATAATTTGTTCAGGCAATTCAGATGTATTATGTGATACAGACTTTACATCAACTCTGCTGGTATTTACAGTTAAGTTCTCTAAATTAACATCATTACTAAAGTGAATTTCAAGCAGCTGAGAATAGTTTCCTTTTGAAGAGTTTAATCCAAACAAAACATCAACAACTCCTAATTGCCCAATTTCAGTAACATCAACACTGGTGTTATCTGCAAGAACAACCTTACTTGATGTAGAGATATTTGAAACTAAAAATCTTGGTGCTGGAAAAATCGTAACATTAAAT
Organism: Candidatus Woesearchaeota archaeon; assembly: GCA_964435825.1. Taxonomy (GTDB): domain Archaea; phylum Nanobdellota; class Nanobdellia; order UBA10117; family JABICX01; genus JAFCGM01. The sequence continues at coordinate 10,488 of CAYTAB010000002.1, read as the reverse complement.
TTTCTGCTTTGGTCACTTACATTTAAATCTGAAGTCAGGTTTGCATAAGCAAAAAATTCATAAGTTGAATTTACTTCTCCTGTAGCATTTACTATAAACACAACAACCTCACTCTGACCAGAATTTAAAGCAGACGTTGTATAAGGATTACTTGATTTTGTTGTATAAAACGGAACTGCTTTAGAATTTACACTTACTTTTCCTTTTGCTGTTGAATAATCTTCTTCACTTCCAAAACTAACAAGATTTTCCTGATTTTTAACAATCCAGTAACTTTGGTTTATCCAGTCTTTGCTTCTTACAACATCAGAGATTCTAACTTCATCAATTGAACCATTAAATGTTCTTGCTCCACCAGCATAACTTCCAATTCTAGCTGTAGTTGTTCCCATACTTCCAAATCCATAATTTTCTGATGCTATCTCCTCGCCATCAAAAAACAACTTTGCAGTTGTTCCATTATGTGTTGCACTCACAAGATGCCAGTTTCCATCATGATAACTTGAAGTTTCATTACACATCCAGCGATGATTTCCAGCATCAGTTGTTGCATATAAAAAGCAAACTGAACTTGTTGAATATCCTGAATAACCACCTGCATAAATTGATGCAGCAGTACTTACGCTTCCGCTGTTTAATCTATGTAAATTAACAATTCTTCCCTCACTGCCATAAGCTCCCTGCGCAGTATTTGTTTTAATCCATGCAGAGATTGTAAAGGGTTCTGCAGAAACAATTGTGCTTGATGGAGTTAAATTAACATAATCATTTATGCCATCAAAATCATCTGCACCTCCAACAACTCCATTTGAGTTTTGGTTTAAGTTTCCTACATTTGTTCCATTGTTTCCATAAGTTGTTGAATCATAATGAGTTCCTGAAATTTCCTGCAGATGATGGACCAGTTTATAGTTTAAATCCCAAACAGCTGATTCGCCTCCAATCAAAGGTGCTCCAGAATTATTATAATAAAGACAAATCAAATTAGTCCCAGTTGAGAATTCAGGAACTCTAATCCAAACATCTGCAGAAAAAAGAGTATAATTATCAATCTCAAAATCAAGAAGCTCTCCACCATATTCTTCGCAAGATCCACTTAAAAACCTTAAGTCACTGTAATCTGGATTCATATCAGAATCATAAGTTAGATTAATGTAAATTGGAAAATCATCAAGTGAAGCCCCTGTATTTTCTACTATAATTTGCTGGCGTTTTTTCCAAGAGGAATTCCACCAACTTGCAGGGTCTAGTGTAACATTTATAGTCCCGCAATAACCAACATAACAAGAAACATTTAAAGTAACATTAAAAAATCTTGATTGATTTGGCGCAATATCTCCAGAAGGATAAATTAAAGACACATTAACGCCCTGATTAACTGAAAAAACATTAATTTCAATGTCTGAAAAATCAGAATAATTTGAGTTTCCAAGAGAATCATTTGCCCACACTGCAGAATAATTCCATGTTCCAGAACTTGTTGCTAAAATAACAGCTTCAAAAACATCGCCTCCACCGCCGCAAAAACTAGTTTGATTTGTCATTGAATAATTCAAATAACTTGAAGTATCCCAAATCTCTGCAAAAACCTTATCAATAGAATTTGCATCTGAAACTGTAGTATTAATACAAAAATAAGAACCTACACCAACACTTGACTCATTGATATTATAGCTGTCTCCAAAACTTGGTTCTGTTGCATCACATTCAAAAGAAACTGAACTTATATTTGTCTCATTCCAATTTCCTTTAGAATTATTTGCACCTGCATATGTAAATTCTATATTACTTGAAGCAGTGCAAGTATATTCATAATACCACTGATCTGAATTTGAAAATAAAAAATCATAAACAGTTCCTGAAATTGTTCCATTTACATAACTTATTGAAGCAGTTCTATCAACAACATCTAATGTAAAATTAACCTTATCATTTTTTCCAGCAATGTTTTTGCTTGCAGCAAATGAAGAAAAATAAGGATAAGCTGCAGAAATAGTAACATTAAAACTATCTGACATATTGCTTGAAGCCATATCTGAAGTTTTGTTTATATATGCAAAAAATTTATAAACAGAATCTAAGGAACCTGTAGCATTAATCCAAAAAACAACAAGTTCAGATGTATTTTCATTAAGAGTTATTGTTCTGGGATTTGATTCATTTGTATAAAAAGGAATAGTTCCTTCTGTTTGCAAAATCAAGCCCTTTGACTTTTCTTCTTCACTTCCAAAACTAACAAGATTTTCCTGATTTTTAACAATCCAGTAACTTTGGTTTATCCAGTCTTTGCTTCTTACAACATCAGAGATTCTAACTTCATCAATTGAACCATTAAATGTTCTTGCTCCACCAGCATAACTTCCAATTCTAGCTGTAGTTGTTCCCATACTTCCAAATCCATAATTTTCTGATGCTATCTCCTCGCCATCAAAAAACAACTTTGCAGTTGTTCCATTATGTGTTGCACTCACAAGATGCCAGTTTCCATCATGATAACTTGAAGTTTCATTACACATCCAGCGATGATTTCCAGCATCAGTTGTTGCATATAAAAAGCAAACTGAACTTGTTGAATATCCTGAATAACCACCTGCATAAATTGATGCAGCAGTACTTACGCTTCCGCTGTTTAATCTATGTAAATTAACAATTCTTCCCTCACTGCCATAAGCTCCCTGCGCAGTATTTGTTTTAATCCATGCAGAGATTGTAAAGGGTTCTGCAGAAACAATTGTGCTTGATGGAGTTAAATTAACATAATCATTTATGCCATCAAAATCATCTGCACCTCCAACAACTCCATTTGAGTTTTGGTTTAAGTTTCCTACATTTGTTCCATTGTTTCCATAAGTTGTTGAATCATAATGAGTTCCTGAAATTTCCTGCAGATGATGGACCAGTTTATAGTTTAAATCCCATGAAGCTACAGATAATTGAGAAGCATCAGAATTCCCATAATACATGCAAATACTATTTATGCCTGATGAAAAATTCAGCATCTTAACCCAAACATATGCATTTAATGAAGTGTAATTATCTATCTCATGTTCTAGCAGTTCTCCAGATTCAGAACATAATCCTGAAACAAATCTCAAATCATCAAAGTCAGATTGCATTGAATTTTCTTTAGAAACATTCAAAAAAACTGAAAAATTATAGATATCTCCTGTAGTAACACTCGTGATATTGATTTCTTTTCTATAACTCCAAGAATCATTCCACCAATTTTGAGGGTCCAGTGTAACATTTATGCTTCCGCAATTTTCATAAAAACAAGACACATTAAGAGTTACATTAAAAAAATCAAACCGAATTGCATCAATATTTTGCGCAGGATAAAAAATATCAACATCAAGATAAGCTTGAACTGAAAAAAAAGGTAATAATAGAATAAATGTAAATACTACTAATTTAACTAACTTCTTTCTAACTTTGAGCACCTTACTATATTTAGTAAAGCAGAGAGAACATATAAAAGTATGCCACTATTAAATAGAGAAATTATTTTTGAACATTTTTCTAATTTTTTTGACCACCCAAACTTATATAATAAATTAATTTGCACAACTAACACTAACTAATTAACTCCATATATGCAACAAGCCAATCATTAGCTCCCAGATAATTATCTAAGTTTCCAGGAAGACGAATTTCATAATCATAGGTTCCATATTTACCTGACTTGCTGTCATTGATTACAGTCATAAACACTAAATCCTGACTACCATTATATTCTATTCCACCATCACTTGAATCCCATAAAATTGCTGTTAAAAAACTACTTGTATTTGTAGATTCCACATATGGAACATTATTAATTGTTTCTCCATAAATAACAAAACTTCCTAAATTATCTGGAATCAAATCATCATTAATATCAAAAACATTTTTAATTGAGTCATTAAATCCTGATGAATTTAAAGCAGAATCTGCTTGCAACAAATCATCTGATTCATTCAAAGGCTTTAATTGTGTAAAATCAATACTTGAATCTGCATCAACAAAAAACAAATTTCCCTGAATAGTTGAAGGAATCCATGCTGAAAAATTATTAGCAGGATTATCAGCAATAACAAAAGTTCCATTTGTATGTCCGTAAAAAACACCCCATCCAGAAACAGTATATTCAATATCATAAAAATTATCTAATTCATTTGTTTCAGGATAACTATAATTAGAATCTGCAAATACACTGAATTTATGTGTTCCAGAACTAGCAATCCATGAGAAATTTATAACAGTTCCAGAATCTGCATCAACCTTTGCAGTAGTTTGTTGTTGCTCATTTAATTGCCATACTGAACCATTCCAAAGAGATATATTCAAAAGAACAGAAACATTATCTGCATCAAGCATTCCAGAGTTATTTACATAAACAGAAACAGTAACATTTTCTCCTTCTAAAGCTGAAGAAGAATTAAATTCAATTTTTGAAACATTTAAATCCTGAATTGATTTAATTTCAATAACATACCATGAAATGTTTTTTGTATTAGTTGCAGTTGTTGCAGAAATAGCTTGAAGATTTGTTGTAGAAGTTAATTCTGTTGTTGCAAAAGAATTTGCATAAGTTGTTCCAGAACCTGTGCTGCTTCTTGAATGAGTATGAAATGATTTATTCAGTGAACCAAGTTCATCAATTAAAACATTAACTGGTGCAGAATTAGACTGAACATTAAAAGTACCATACTGAACATCAAATCTATACCATTCAACAACAAACCACTCAGTGCTAGTTATACCTGAACTACCAACACGATAAAAACCCAGTTGTGTCCCATTTCTAAAATAACCACCTATATTGCTGCTTTCAAGAGTATTAATAGTTGACCTTCTTGAAAAAATTAAAAAAGATTTAGATAAATCAACTTCATTTGAAAAATCAACTGAGCTCAAAGTTGAACTTAGACTAGAATTGCCACTTTGAACAGATGCACCTTGCCAATCAACTACCTGCCATGAAACTTCTCCAGCAATACCTGTTCCATCTCTCTGAAATTCTATTAAAGTTGAATTATAAAATCTTCCAGTCCAAAGGCCAATATAGTTATTTGACCCAGAGCCATCATTTAAACGATTATTGACAATAATAAAACTACTGCTTAAATTTACTGAGCTTATTGAAACATTAAATGCATCATCTGAAGATAAATATGTATGCTTTGCTCTTTGAACATTTAATTCTGGTCCAGTTACCACTTCCCATTCAACTGTAGCTCCTGCTCCTGCAGCATAATTATCAAACTGAATTTGAGTTGAATTAACAAAATCAGATATTACTTGCAGAGAATCTGGCCCAGAATCTGAACTTCTTGCTCTAAGTAAAATAAATGCTTTTTTCTTATTCACTTTTTCAGAAAGAGTATCATATGCAGTTCCATCTACACTAACCTCTCCGCGATAAACTTTAAACTCATTTGTTAGAACTAAAGTTGAATTTGCACTAAAGTTCACTTGCTCAAAAGAAAGTTGCCCTAAACTATCATTTGCAAAAAGATTTAAAGTATGATTTGCATCAGAACAATTAAATGTAACATTGCTGCAATTTTCCAAAGTTATATTTGACCCTTCATCTAAATTATACCAGCAAGAATCAAGATTTAAATCTGAAACAATATAATCTAATGGTATGCTTTCATTAAAATCATATTCAGTAGAATAAGGACTAACTATCTCCAAATTTGGAGTTGAAACATCTATTAATTTCAGACTTCTTGTTTGAGTTGAGTTAAAATTCTCAGAATAATCAACAACAGTTACATTATAATAATAAGTTAAATTTGCACTGCCTAAGTCTGTCCAGTTAACTTTCCGCAATTTATTAAGTGAATGATTCTCAAAAAGCAGATCATGTGATGAATTATAAAGATAAAATGAAATATTTTTTTCATATTCTTCATTAACACTTACATTTACATAAATCCAGTTTTGCTCTAATTCATCTGAATCATCTGCTGTTCCAATTCCAAAATCAATAAAAGGACGATTTGTATCTAAGCGTATCTGCCAGGTGTTTGTATAATTATAATTGCCTGAATAATCAACAACAGTTACATTATAATAATAAACACCATCATCTAAGTTTGTCCAG
>CAYTAB010000002.1:0-4297 GCA_964435825.1 Candidatus Woesearchaeota archaeon | reverse complement strand
ATAATCAACAACAGTTACATTATAATAATAAACACCATCATCTAAGTTTGTCCAGTTAATCTCTCTTTGAAAATCAAAAAACGTAGTTGAATTAACTATTCCCGAATCATTATATAGACTAAATGTAATGTTTTTTTCATTAATTTCAGTTACACTTACATTTACATAAATCCAGTTTTGGCTTTTATTTGCATAATTGTCATCTGTTCCAATTCCAAAATCAATTTTAGGAGAAGTTGTATCAACACCAAAACTAATTGAACTTGAATTTTCATTACCAATTGTATCATTGCAATAAAAGACAGCAGTATATTGATTATCATTAACTGAAGAATTTGTAAAATTAAATCCCTGGCTCCAGGATTTATCCATTGTCACATTAGTGATTCCATTATCAATTGAATAATAGCAAACATCTCCTTCTTCATCTAAACTTACATTAAATTCTACAATAGATGAAGAATAGTTAATTCCAGATGAATTTGGAAGATTAATTGTTATTTTTGGTGCAATAGAGTGAGATATATTCAAACATGCACCTTTTGTATAATAATTTGAAAATGTTCCTGGAAAATCTTCTGCTCTTGCTCTTAAATCAACACATTCTTGTTCAGAAATACTTAATGTATTCCAAGAAAGAGTTTCATTATAGGAATGATTTCCAATACCGATCCAGGTATCTGTTGTCAAACTTACATAAACCTCATCAAAATAAATTTTATCATAATCTGTATCATTATAATAATCTAAATCAACTGCCTGAAGTCTAATATCTCTATAATCTTCATTTAACCATGCAGATAATATTGAAGAAGAAGTTATTGTAACTGAATAATTTCCTTGTGCAGAAGGTCTTATATAATCTGCAAAAGTCCAGCCACCTAAATCAGAAGTTGCAAGTTCAACGCTAATTTTAGGATTTTTGTTGCTATTTGCTTCAGAACCTTTTTGACTATAATTTGAAATATGAACTGTAACTTTAATTGAAGAAATTGATTTCACAGAATCATTATCCAAAGTATTATCATAAACAACATAGTTTTTTGAAGCTTCAGTATCATTACTACTATATTCTGTTTTTAGCTCTCCCATTTCAACAGCAAACCAACGAGTACTCTCAGCATTATGTGAATCACAGTCACCATATCCATCTTGCTCACAGTAACGGATATATGCATTTGTTGAATTAAATAATCTTGCCCAAGGATAAACTGGGTCCTGGCCTCCTGCTTCTTCATTAACACTCACCATAACTGCAGGATGAGTATAATTTGGATTAAAGCTTATTTGAGTCCAAGAACTTGCACTAATTGCTTCAACACCAATCTGCATTGTTGAAATATTAGCTAATACTGGATCAATTGCAACATAACCAAACATTTCAGCTGGAGTAAATGTATCGCATGTATTTGCAGTTCCCTGATGAGTGCATGCTGTGAATGAACCGCTTCCAGTAGTTGTAATTGATTCTGCCCAGGATGTTGCAGATACATTTCCTCCTTGAGTGTAAGTATTTGCAGTTGAAAAAACATAAGGTGCATTTGAAAAAGTAACACCCCAAAAAACATTATCTGCTCCGCTTCCATCTGAAAGTAAAGTTGTATTTCCAACATCAATCCATGACAATTCTTTTGTTTTATTTGGGTCAAAAACAAAATAATGAACAGTTTCCTCTGCTGCAGTTGTATTACAGGTTGCAAGCCCAGTATCCTGGCATAATGAAATATTAAAACTTGTGAATGTAACATCTTTAATAGTAGGTATTAAACTATTATCATCAGCTGCATTTTCACTAACAACTGTTGCAATAACAACTGGATGCTCAATATATGTTCTATTTAAAGTAATTTGTTTCCAAGTAAAATTAGAAAGATTTACCTCTCCAGATTCGCCGAAAATAAACATCCCACCTTCTGCAAAATTCTCCTTCTCACCAGATTCCTGATCTGAAGATTCTAAAAAAGTGTCAAGTGAAGCTTCAAGATAATAAGTAACATTTATTTGATTATCTGGGTCTGTAGAACCAGATGCATTTAAAACAACATCTTGCTCAACAATAATATCACAGCTACCATCATTGCAAGTTATATTTGTTGGAGTTGTTGGAGGTTGATTTCCAAGGCCTGTTTCAAAAACCATCCATAATGCACTATCATCTCCATGATTATTTTCTCCATCAGACCTCTCTTCTGCAATCCTTATTTGAATGTTTGTTGAATTTGGAGGTTCATTAACTGCAATAGTTGAAGGGTCTGTAGAACCTGTTTCTTCTTCAATTGCAAAAAATAATGGAGCAGAATAGTTGTTATTAAAATTCAGAGTAACCCATCCGCCATTAAAAGAATCTGGAGTTATTGCAGATTCTAATCCTGCTTCCATACCTGTAGAATTAGTTCGATTAATTGCAATCCAGCCAATTGAGCTTGTTGGATTTGCAGCAACAGGCGCACTACCAATTGGCTCTCTTCTCTCCAAAGCAAGAGAAATACCTGCACTAGATAAAGAGCCTGCATCATAACGAACACTTGTCCAATCATCAACTGAAGCATTATTTGGGCTTGCAATTACACTTGGTGCTGAAGCATAACTAGTGTAAAATGAAATAGCATACCAACTAGATGCACTTTCTCCTGCAGCATCATAATTTGAAACAGGCTGGAATCTTCCTGCTTGCATTAAAATACCATTTGAAAGAACCTGACTACCATTTTCAGCAATGATATAACTTACATTTCCTGCAATAGATGTTGTTTCATTTACAATTTTTACTTCAACACTATCTGAATCTAAATTTCTAACAAGAACAGTTGCAACTTCATGGTCTGTACTTGTTGAATATCCCTCATAAACATCAAAAACTGCAACAGGAACATCATAAGTTCTACTAAAATCAATTTGAGTCCATCCATCTACTTCAATTTTTCCAGTTTCAAAATTATCTGGGTCAATTGCAAGCATCCAGGTCCTATTTTCCAAAAACTCCTTAGTTCTGAAAAGTCCTTTTTTATAAACAATTTTTGCATTTCCAAGTTCATATAAGTATGGAGTAAGAAACGGAGTTTGAGCAATATATTTAAAGGTTGTTTCTCCTTTTTCAGGAGTCCAACTAATTGTTTTAATAGTACCTTCTTGCCGAACTGTACCTCCAAAAGAATCTAAAACCTCAAACTCCGCAGGAATTACTTCAACCACTTCCTTTATCTCAGAATCAATAAATGGCTGAATATGAAATTCATTTAAATAAGGTCCTTTCCAAGGGTCAATTGTAACTGGCACATCTCTTATAATATCAAATTCATAATTTGATTTTGCATTAAAAAAAGAATTAATATTTGTTTTTACACCATCAGCATATGCCTTAACATTAATATCATACTTTCCTGTTTCTTGAACAAAGAACTTTGCAGAATAAATTCCAACAACATCTGTCAGACTTGTATTAACAACATATTCAATTCCAGACGGACTTGTAATTCTTAATTCAATATCTGCATTAGGAACAAGTTGTCCTTTTTTATCTAAAACAACAATTTTCAGATTAGCAGTTTCATTTGGTCTATAAAGTGGCTTTTCAGTATTAACACTCACTAAACCCCAAGAAAACCATTTTATTTGCTGAACATATTCTCCAGCAGCATTTTTAGAATAAAGTGTAAGCTTATAAATGCCTGGCTGTATTTTTCTGTTTTCACTAAAAATAAGTTTTGTTTCAACTTGAGAAGAAAAAAAACCAACACGTCGGCTTTTAATTTTAAAATCTTTTCCCTCAATTATCTTTTCCATAGTGTCTCCGATTTTTTCAATATCAAAATAGTCTGCATCACCTAAATCAAGTTCAGGAACTTCTTCAAAGGAAAAATCTTTTTCAAAAGAAACAGGCAGTTTCTGAGAGAAAAAATAAATGTTATCTTCTGAAAATGCATATACATCAATACGTTTAAAATTGTTTGTTTTCTGACTTAAATTAATTGATAAATAAGCATACGAACCTGCATCTAGTTTTTTACTAATTATTGAATCATCAATTGAAACTGCATTAATAATAATATAATCAATATCTTTATTTAAAAAGAAATTTGAATTAAAAGTTAATATCTCATTATTAAATAAAATATCATTAATATTTTTTAGAGCAAAATTATTATATTTCTGAGAAAAATCAATTGTTTGAATGTCATTAAAATAAATTGTTTGATTAGACATTTCAGGAAACTGCAAATTGCAAAAAACTTCAAATAAATCTGAAAAAGATTTATTGAAAAAAAGTTTAAAATAAATCTCTTGTTTAAGTGAGTGC
>CAYTAB010000001.1:0-47363 GCA_964435825.1 Candidatus Woesearchaeota archaeon | reverse complement strand
CATCCAGGTCTTAAATTTTTAACTGCTCTTTCAAGAACACCTGCTTCAATTGCTGCAAGTTTTCCAACTTCAAGTGAAATTGTCTTTACTCTTCCATAAGATTCTGCTTCTCGGATAATTTCATTTGCATAGATTTGATCGTGCATATTTCATTTTAATGATCAAAATATTTAAAGATTTATAAGATAAATTAATTAGAACTTTTAATTAAAACAACAAAAAATTACTTTTCAAAAGTTCTAAACAATATTTATATTAAACTATTATATTAAACTTTATGTGGCCAGAAATGAGCAATCATCCTGGGAGCTGCTGGCCGCGATTTCACTTTTATTATTTAATTAAAAACATTTATATTATAGTTTTAATTATATACTTTCTATGGCCAAGAAAAAAGTCATTATAATGGGAGCTGCTGGCCGCGATTTCCACAATTTTAATGTATTTTTCAGAAAAAATTCTAACTATGAAGTTATCTGCTTCACAGCAACTCAGATTTCAGGAATTGATAAAAGAAAATATCCAAAAGAATTAGCTGGAAGTTTGTATCCTAATGGAATTCCAATTTATCCAGAAAAGGAACTTGAAAAATTAATTAAAAAATATAAAATTGATGAAGTCTTTTTATCTTATTCTGATATTCCAAATCAATATGTTATGGAACGAGCTGCATTAGTATTAGCTAGTGGAGCACAATTTTCTCTTTTAGGACCTGAACAAACACAGCTTAAATCAAAAAGAAAAATAATCTCAATCGGCGCAGTCAGAACAGGATGTGGAAAATCTGCTACAACACGATATGTTTGCGATATTCTTAGAAAATTAAATAAAAAATTTGTTGTAATTAGACATCCAATGCCTTATGGTGATTTACGAAAACAAATTTGGCAGAGATTTGAAACATATGCTGATTTAAAGAAAAATAAGTGCACAATTGAAGAACGAGAAGAATATGAACCACATATTAACAGAGGAGAAGTTGTTTATGCTGGAGTTGATTATGCTGAAATCTTAAAACATGCAGAAAAAGAAGCAGAAGTTATTGTATGGGATGGAGGTAATAATGACTTTCCATTTTATAAATCAGACCTGCATATTGTTTTAGTTGACCCGCACAGACCAGGACATGAATTAAAATACTATCCAGGAACAACAAATTTGATGCTTGCAGATATTGCAGTTATTAGCAAAGAAAATACTGCTTTAAAAAAGAATATAGAAGAGGTTAGAAATAATATTAAACTCTTAAATCCTCAAGCTAAAATTATTGATGCTGAATTGGTAATAACTTCAGAAGTTAAATCTGGATTAAAAGGAAAGAGAGTTCTTGCAGTTGAAGATGGACCAACATTAACGCATGGAAGCATGGCTTATGGTGCAGCAGCAATTTATGCTAAACAAAAAGGAGCAAAATTAGTTGATCCAAGACCTTATGGAGTTGGTTCATTAAAAGCAATTTTTAAAAAATATCCTCAAATTACAAGCATTTTACCTGCAATGGGATATTCTCCAAAACAAATTAAAGAACTTGAAGCAACAATAAACAAAACAAAAGCAGATTATGTTGCAATTGGAACACCAATTAATCTTTCAAAACTTGTAAAAATCAATAAACCTGCATTCAAAATTAATTATGAATTTAATGAACTTGGAAGAAAAATTGAATCAGAAATTAAAAAATTAGTAAGATAAAAACTATTCTTGTTTATAATATTTAGTAATTGCGATAATACTTTTTTAAGAATTTACTAACCCGGTTCATTGCTTCTTCAATCAGATCATAATCTGTTGCATAGCTCATTCTTACAAATCCCTCGCCATTAGGTCCAAAATCAACTCCAGGAATTACAGCAACTTTTGCTTTTAAAAGCAGGTCCTTTGCAAACTGCTTGGAATCATTTGAAAATTTTTTAATGCTTGGAAAAGCATAAAAAGCTCCCTTTGGTTTATTCACCTTAAAACCCAGTTCAACAAGCCTCCTATAAAGCATTTTTCTGCGCCGGTTATACTCATTAACCATATACTTAATATATGTTCGGTCCATTTTCAGAGCTTCTGTTGCAACCATTTGTGATAATGTTGGAGCGCAAATTGTAGAATAAATATGTGCCTCACCCATTTCCTTGATAAGTTTTTCAGGTCCAATTGCATATCCAATTCTATATCCGCACATTGCATAGGATTTTGAAAATGAAAAAAAAGATACTGCATTATTCTCTGCACCTTTTATTGAAGCAAAGGAAATGTGTTTTTCTCTATCATAAATAATATCTTCATATGCTTCATCACTAAACACAAGAAGATTTTTATCAACTGCTATATCTGCAATTGCTTTTAATGTTGATTTTCTCCATACTGCACCAGTAGGATTTGCAGGAGTGTTTATCATAATAACTTTTGTTTTATTTGTAATTGATTTTTGCAGTTGGTCAATATCAAACTCAAAATTATTCTCAGGACTTACAGGAAGAAGATAAGGAGTAGTTGAAAACATTTCAAACATAGGTATATATGCCATAAAACTTGGGTTAGGAACAATTGCTTGGTCATTAACATCCATAGTGCATGCTGTAGCAAGAGTCATAGCTTCTTGACTGCCACAACTTACAAAAACATTACGCGTTGTTGTATGTATTTTATTCAGTTTTCTTACTTTTTTTACAATCTGTTCTTTTAATTCAGCTCTTCCAGTAACAGGTGAATAATGACTTGCAACACCTGCAAACTTTTTTGTAAATTCAACAATTTGAGGATGTGCAGGAAAATCTGGTTCTCCAGGACCGAGAGAAATAACGCTCTTATCTTCCACAGCAATTTTGAGAAGCTTGCCAATAGCAAGATCTGGCATGTCTTCCTGTCTTTCAGAAATCTCAACCATTATATACTCTAGTAAATAAAACTACAATATAAACTTTTTTAAGCTGTTAAAAAGCTCTAATGTTTTAATAAACATTTTATAATAAAGATAACTAATTAAAATATGAAAGATATTAACTACATATATTCTATTCAAAAAGAGATATGCTTACTTAGTGAAATCGCTGCTTTATTATCTTGGGATGAAGAAACGCAATTGCCTGAGCAAGCTATTTCTGAGAGGGCAGAACAGGAAGTTATTATTGAACAGCTTATTCATAAAAAAATGAGAGATAATAAGTTGTATTTTTCAATAAAAAATGCAGAAAAACAAAAACTAAAATTAAAAGATAAAATTGTAATACGGGAATTTAAAAAAGATGTGGAGAAAATTAGAAAAATTCCAAAAGAACTTGCTGAAGAACTTACTCGAACAACCACTGCTTCAACTTTTGCATGGAAAAAAGCGCGCGAAAAAAATGATTTTAAAATTTTTGAACCTTATTTAAAAAAAATTGTAAACTTGCTTCAGAAAAAAGCAAAATGCTTAAACCCTAATGTTGACCTCTATGATGCATTGCTTAATGAATATGAAGAAGGAATGACTGCTGATAAACTAACAAAAGCATTTTCAGAATTAAAACCAGAATTAGTTAAACTACTAAACAAAATAAAATCCTCTCCAAAATATAAAAATCAAAAAAAGAGAAATATAAAAATCAGCAAAGAAAATCAAGACAAAATTGTTAGAGAAATTATAAAACAAATGGGTTTGCAAAAAGATAGCTCATATTTTACAACCTCAACACATCCATTTACAATCAGAATAAGTAAAAATGATGTTCGGTTTACAACAAGATACAACAATGCATTTGAATCTCTTTTAGCTGCAATTCATGAATCTGGACATGCACTTTATGAATTGGGAATGCCAAAGGAATATGAATATACAGTTGTTAGAGATGCTCCGTCAATTGGTCTGCACGAATCTCAGTCAAGATTTTGGGAGAATATGATTGGGCGAAACAAAAGATTTTGGATAAAGTATTATAATTCATATAAAAAATTCATTGACCCAAAACCAAAGTTTAATGATTTTTTTCATATGTTAAATCAAGTTAAACCAAGTTATATACGTGTAGAAGCAGATGAAATCACATATTGTCTTCATATTATTCTAAGATTTGAAATTGAAAGAGACTTAATCAACAATAAATTATCAGTAGCTGATGCTTCAAAAGAATGGAATAAAAAATTCAAGCAGTTGTTTGGAATTGATGTAAAAAAAGATAGTCAGGGAATTTTGCAAGATATACACTGGTCAATGGGTTCTTTTGGTTACTTTCCAACATATGCAATTGGTTCTATTTATGCAGTGCAATTATTTAATCAAATAAAAAAAGAAATCAAAAATTTAGATTTATTAATAGAAAAACATGATTTTAAAAAAATATTAGAATGGTTAAGAAAAAACATTCATTCAAAAGGAAGAACAAAAGTTGCTGAAGAAATTATAAAAGAAAGCTGTGGTCAGAAACTAAATATAAAAGAGTATATTGATTATCTAAATAAAAAATACTCTGAAATTTATAATATCTAATTTTTCTTTTCTTTAAAAATAGAAATGTATAAAGCATATACAATTGCAATAAAGATCATTCCAAGTGAAAGAACTTCTTTCTGCAAACTAAACATCATAACTGCAGATGTAATGCATCCTAATACTGCAGTTAATGGAACATTTTTAACATTAAATGGTATCCTAAATCCTGCGCGAGGTTTTCTTTTTACTCTATAATAAATTAATGAAGAATTAACTAAAAAATAAATAATGAACAATGAAAAATTTGCAAGCTCAGCAACAAAAGACAGGCTTCCAAACAAAGTAAATAAAAATGCTGCTACTGCAACAAAAATTATTGCTCTTATTGGAGTTCTAAAAGATTTATGTACTTTTGAAAAGAAACTTAATTTTTTAGAATTTAGTGAAATATCGTAAAGCAAATTAGAATTTGCAACAAGATTAAGTAAAATAGTGTTTGCAGTGGAAAGCAATGCAATAATACTAAAAATAAAAAAAGCTTTGCTTCCTAAAACAACATTAGCAATTTCTGATAATGGCGCCTTACTAGTAGATAATACCTGCCAACCTGCAACTGAAACTGCTGAAAGAGCAACTAATAAATAAAGAATCGCTGAAATCACAATTGTTAAAACAATAGCCAATGGAATAGTTTTTTTCGGATTTTTTGCTTCATCTGCAAATTTCACTAAACCTCCAATTCCCTGAAACGCAAAAAAGATTATAGCTGCTCCAGAAAACACTGCAAATAAATTAGCATTTGGAGGAAGCTGGAGATAATTCACTTTACCAAAAAAAGGAATGCCAATAAAAATCACAAACAATAATCCAGATACCTCAATAATTGTTAAAATAATGTTTGTCCATGAACTTTCTTTAATTCCTTTAATTGATATCAAAGAAAAAAGTGCTACTGCAAAAATTGAAAATAAAAAAAATGGAATATGAATGTTAAAAAAAGCAGACAAATAACTCGCAAACCCAAGAGAAACTGTAGCAATAGAAACAATACCTGCAAAAAACATAAACATCAAAACAACAAATCCCAGAGCCTTACCTAAATTGTTCCGAACATAATCAAATTCAGCACCGCTCCGAGAATAAATTGAACTTAATTCTGCATAACTTAAAGCAGTTAAAAGTGACAAAAAAGCTGCAATTAAAAAAGAGATCCATAAAGCATTTCCTGAAACACCTGCAACACTGCCAATCAAAACATAAATTCCTGCACCAACAAGCATACCCACTCCCGCAAGAGTAAGTTGAAAAATTCCTAATGCTCTTTGTAATCTTGGCATTAACTTAAAGTATATTCTCAAGAATATAAATTTATTGAACAAAAAAGATTATATACTTCAGCATATAAGTTTTATTATGAAGAATCCTCAGATAATTATTGAAGGAGAATTTAATGAAGATTTTGTTCGTTCTGCTTTATTGGAAATTTACCTTAAAGATGAGATGCCTGGTTCTGTAGAATATATTGTGTTTTTAGACAATGCCTCAAATTTTGAAAAAATAATAAAATATATTCCTGTTGAGGCAAGAAAAAAAATTAAATCTGTGTATAGCTCAGATCCAACTTCTCTTTCAATTACTTACAAACATTTTGATATAATAATTATTAGTGTGACTTCAAAAGAAGAACAATATCTAAAAACAAACAGAAAAGCACTTTCAGGATTGCTAATGCACGAACTAATGCATCTTAAGCAAAGAAGACATGGGCTTGATACAAAAATTGAAAGAGATGGTAAAAAAGAAATCAGAAAAATCGCATCAAAAGTTATCACTCTAGATTATCCAAAAAAAGAAGTAGAAGATGCTTTTTTTGAAGTTTTTGAAGCTTGCAGCTATATGCTTAAAGAAATATATGATAATCTTGAAATTGTAAGAAAAGGAGAAGGCAGTTTTATTTTAGAAGATTACTCAAACTTATATAAAAAGAAAACAACTCCTTTTTTCTTTGATTCAATTGGAAAGATTAAAGCAAAAAAAGATATTGAAACACTTAAAAAAGCATTTATATATGAAACAAATTTAATGTCTGTTGTTATTCCATTTACACTGCTTGCTAAAAAAGGAAGCATACCTGCTAAAAAATTTATACAGCATATTAGAAATTATTATGAGTCTTCAATTTTTGAAATCGCAGGAAATTTCACAGAAATTATTGAATATGCAATTAATCATTTTTCATGGGCGCCATCTTACCGCAGGAAAATATTTAATTTAGTTTTTGAAGAATTTTACAAACTAATAAGTTAAATTTATATAATTCAGTATATACTTTATAATTATGTCAATTGAAAACATGGATTATTATTTTAAACCAAAAACTGTTGCAGTGATTGGTGCTTCTAAAAAAATGAATATTGGAACAGTTGTTTTCTCTAACTTTAAATTAAAACAATTTAAAGGAAAAGTCTATCCTGTCAATCCCAAATATAAAAAAATTGGTTCAGACAAATGCTATTCTTCAGTCATTGACATTCCAAATAAAATAGACCATGCAGTTATTGCAGTTCCAGCAAAATTTTGTGCTAATGTGTTAAGGGAATGTGTTAAAAAAAAGATTAAAACAGTAACAATTCTCGCAGGAGGTTTTTCAGAAGTTGGAAGAAATGACCTTGAAACAGAACTTAAACAAATAATAAAAGGAACTAAAACAAGATTAATTGGACCAAACTGCGTAGGAACTTATGATTCAAAAACATTTGCAGATTCAATCTTTTTACCTAGAGATAAATTAACCCGTCCAAAACACGGAGGTATAAGCATGATATCTCAATCAGGAGCAGTGGGTTCAATCTTACTTGATTATTTAACTGACCAAGGACTTGGAATTTGTAAATTTATTTCATATGGAAATGCTGCAGATATTAATGAATCAGATTTAATTGAATATTTATCAAAAGACAAGGAAACAAAAGTTATTGTATGTTATATTGAAGGAGTCAGAGAAGGAAAAAGATTTATTAAAATATGCAAAAAAAGCAAAAAACCAATTGTAATTCTAAAAGGCGGAGTTACAGAAAGAACAATTAAAGCAGTATCTTCGCACACTGGATCAATGGCAGGTTCTGGAGAAATTTATGAAGGAATTTTTAAACAAGCAGGTGTTGTCCAGGCAAGAGACTGGCAAGAAATGTTTGACATTGCAAAAGCATATTCACAACCAATTCCAAAAGGTAAAAAAATGCTGGTTGTAACTGATGGTGGTGGTTTTGGAGTTCTTGCAACAGATGCAGCAGATCTCTCTGGAATAAAAATGCCTGAACTACCACATAACACAAAAAAACATCTAGATTTAATGAAATTTCCAGATTACTGCGTGATATCAAATCCTCTTGATTTAAATGGAGATGTTACAGCTGAAAGACTTTCAAAAGCAATGGAAGTTGTTTTAAAAGATCCAGAATATGATTTGATTTTATTAATTGCTCTGCTACAGGTTCCGAATCTTGGTGAAAAAGCAGTTAATGAAGTCATACGTCTTAATAGAAAATATCCAAAAGAACCAATTTTTGTTGTTTCTGCAGGTTCAGGTTATGCAAGAAAATTAGCAAACATTATGCTTGAAGCAGGAATTCCTGTTTATGAAACACCAGAACAAGCTGTAAGAGCAATAGCAAAAATCATTAATGCAGTTCACAAAGACTAGCTTATTTTTTTAGTTTAATATTTCTTTTCTTTGTTTCAGTTTTAAGCTGATATTTTATTTCTGAAACAACTGGATTAACTATAAGTATTGTTAAACCTAAAACAATTAATGCTACCCAAATATTAAAAAGATAATAAAGAACTATAAGCATCAATAAAATAAAAACAACTTCTGAAAAATAAATCATGGCGAACTTATTATTTAATTTAATTAATTTTGCATTTGGAGAATTGCGAATATATGAACAAACTTTTATTGCTTCAAGAAACCTAATAATTAACTTTTTTTCCATTTTAATTTTCAAGTACAATCCTTGCATCAACTACTAATCCCGTTTTTTCAGAAACCATATAGGGATTTATATCTAATTCATGAACATTTTCTTTAACTGCAAGCTTGCTTAATTTAACTAAAACTTCTGCAAGATCATCTTTATTTATTGCTTTATGGCCTCTAAATTCATTTAAAATCATGCTTCCTTTTATTTCTTTCATCATCTCAAATGCATCTCTTTTAGTAATTGGGCATGCTCTAAAACTAACATCTTTAAGAACTTCAGTA
Organism: Candidatus Woesearchaeota archaeon; assembly: GCA_964435825.1. GTDB lineage: Archaea > Nanobdellota > Nanobdellia > UBA10117 > JABICX01 > JAFCGM01. Next base: position 38,700 of record CAYTAB010000001.1, on the reverse strand, counting down.
AAAATCCCTCCTAAACCAAACATAAGCACCTGTCCAAAAGTTCTATCATTAACAACACCAATGATTAATTCTCTTCCTGAAAAAAAAGGCTGATAAACAACATGTCCATATTTACGCATTTGATTGAAATTTTTAACTCCTTCTGCAAACGAAGTTGTAACTCTAACTGCTTTCATCTCAGTTTTATGAACAATTTTAGATGAAGAAATTTTCATTACAATTGGAAATTTAATTTTCTTCAAATCTGCAGTGCTATTTATTGCTTTGTAATCAAGGCACTTAATGTTATATTTATTAAAAAGATCAAACGCCTGTTGGTTTAAAAGAATTCTCATGTTAAATATATTCTCAAATATATATATTAAAGTTATGGTTTTCATAACATTTAAACTCTGACAAGAACATAATTATTCAACAGTTATTGATAGATCTCATTTTTGCTGAAGCTTTAGAAAAGCTTCATTTAAGATAAGTTTCTTTTGGTGAACATTTTCTTTCTAAAAGAAAAGGTTCATGCGAAACATTTAAGTAGAATCTATATTTTATAGTATATATATGATTGAAATTCGTATTCATGGTCGGGGCGGTCAGGGAGGTAAAAAAGCAGCTCAGATTATTGCAAGAGCAGCATATCTTTCTGGATACAAAACTCAGGATTTTGCAATGTATGGTGCAGAACGTAAAGGCGCTCCAGTTACAAGTTTTGTAAGAATTGATAAAAAAGGAATTAACACGCGCGGATATATTTTTGAACCAGATTATATTATTATACTTGATGAGACTATTGATGTAAACAAATGCCTTAAAGGAAGAAAACCTGAAACACAAGTAATCATAAACACAAAAAAGAAATATAAAAACATAACAAATGTTCATACAATTGATGCAACAAACATTGCAATAGAAAAAACTGGGAAAGCAATTAGCAACATTGCAATTCTTGGAGCATTTATTCGCGTTTTCAAAAAAATTTCAATTAATCAATTAATCAATGCAATAAAGATTGAATTTAAAGACAAATTATCAAAAGAAATTATTACAAAAAACATTAAAGCAGCAAAAGAATGTTATGATAATATAAGATAAAATGGCATTTATAGATGAAAACAAAATAAAAATTAATAAGAAAAAAGGAATTCCAGCAATGCAATTTGGAGTTAAACAAAAAACAGGTTCATGGAGAGTTTATAAACCAGTTATTGATAAAAAGAAATGCATAAAATGTAAAACTTGTTGGCTGGTCTGTCCTGAAGGTGCAATAACAATGGGAAAAGATGGAAAGCCAAAAATTGATTATGATATTTGTAAGGGTTGTTTAACCTGTGTAGCACACTGCCCAGTTAAAGCAATAACTGCAAAAAAGGAAACTTAAAATGAAAGAAAAAGTTGAAATACTTGATGGAAATGCTGCAGCAGCATATGCAGCAATATTAGCTAGAGTTCAATGCATTCCTTGTTTTCCAATAACTCCTCAAACAGAAATGATTGAAACAATTGCAAAATGGAAAGCAAATGGAAAAACAAATATTGAATTTAATCAAGTTGATTCTGAACATTCAGTTATATCTGCAGCACTTGGAGCGCAAATGACTGGAGCAAGAACTTTCACAGCATCATCTTCTCAAGGACTAATGTTAATGCATGAAATACTTCCAATTGTAGCAGGAACCAGAATGCCAATGGTAATGCTTAATGTATCTCGCGGTTTATCTGCACCAATTACTCTCTGGCCAGACCATAATGATTTTTTAGCAATGCGAGATTCAGGGTGGATAATGATTTGCTGTGAAACAAACCAAGAAGTATTAGATACAATTATTATGTCATTTAAAATTGCAGAAAATAAAGAGGTTCTCTTACCTGTTTTAGTTAATATGGATGGGTTTATTCATTCATACACTAGAACAGAAGTTAAAATACCTATGCAAAAAAAGATAGATAAATTCCTTCCAAAACCAAATCAAAAATATAGGCTAGATGTTAAAAAACCAATGACTCTTGGTGCAGGTGCAATGGGTGGTTATTATCCATTTTTCAAATCTCAGATACATGCAGCTCAACTAAAAGCATTAGATGTAATAAAAGATGTTCAAAAACAATGGAAAGCAATTACAGGAAGAAGTTATTCTGTAGTTGAAGAATATAAAACAAAAAATGCAAAAGCAGTTCTTGTAATAATGGGTGCAAATTCAACAATTGCAAAAGCAGCTGTAGATTCTCTGCGAAAACAAGGACATGCTGTTGGCATATTAAGATTAAGAGTGATTCGGCCACTGCCACGAAAAGATATTCAAAAAGCACTAAAAAACATAAAACATATTTCAGTTTTTGACCAAAACATAGCTCCAGGATCTGGAGGGATTTTGCATCCTGAAATCAAATCTTGCCTTTTTGAAGATGACAAAATTGTTTCAAGTTATATTGGTGGTTTAGGTGGTAAACCTGTATCTCAAAAAGATTATGAAAAAATACTGCTCGAAACATTAAAAAACAAAAAAGAGGTTCGGCGATGGATTCTTTAAAAAAAATAAAAACAATCTCAGATATACCTAAAGAAGAACTAATAAGTGGTGGAAGTTTTGCATGTTCAGGTTGTAATGCTATATATGGTATTCGGCTTACATTAAAGGCACTTGGAAAAAATACAATAATGGTTAATGCATCAGGATGCATGACACTAACAACTCTTTATCCATTTACACCTTACAAAATTCCGTGGGTGCATAATGCAATTGAAAATGGAGCTTCAACTGCCACAGGTATTTTAATGGGACTTAAAGCACAAAAAAAAGATAAAAATGTAAATATTGTAGTCTATGCTGGAGATGGTGCAACATATGACATCGGATTGCAATCTTTATCTGGAATGATTTCAAGAGGTGAAAAAATAATTTATGTTTGTTACAACAATGGTGCATTCTCAAATACAGGTTTTCAAAAATCTTCTGCAACACCTCTCGGAGCATATACAAGCACAACTCCAGAAGGTAAAAAAGAAGAATTAGGAAACACATTTTTCAGAAAAAACCTTACAAAAATGATGCATATAAATGGAGCAAAATATGTCGCAACTGCATCAACTTCGCATCCAATTGATTATATAAATAAGCTAAGAAAAGCAGCAAAAGTAAATGGTCCTTCTTTTATTGACTTATTAACTCCCTGCATTCCAGGTTGGGGATTAGAAGATTCTCAAGGAGCAATTATTGCAAAAAAAATGGTTGATTCTGGTATGTGGCCACTTTATGAAATCAATGAAAAAGGAAAACTAAATATTACTGTAAAACCTTCATTTATTCCAGTTAAAGAAGCAATGGCTGGTCAAAAGAGATTTCACCACTTAGACAGCAAACAAATAAGTTATATTCAAAAACTGATTAATAATGAATGGGAAAAACTTAAAACAGGTAAATTTTGGACTGTTGATGAGTATTAAAGTATAATGGAAAAAATGTATGGAAGTATAAAAGGTGCGCGAAGGCATAAAAATGCTGATGCTGCAACAGGAACTAAATTAACAAGACCAAATCATCCAAGTGGAGCAGGAGGCATTTGCAGTATTTGTACTAAAGATGGAATCTGTGAGATTGGTAAAAAAAGTCGAACTGGACAAACTTTATTTCCAGAACCTTTTGGAATTGCACAATTTGGAGCAGAAAAAATACTTCCGAACATGGATGATATTCAAATAATTCCAGAACTATTTGGAAAAGAAACATTGTTTAAAAAAGTAAGAACAGATTTAATTCTTGGCGGATTTAGAGTAGCTGCACCGCTAGTTGTTTCAGCAATGGGTTCTACAAAAGTTGCAAATGACCTTGGAGAAGAGCTGGCAATTGGTGCTGCAAAAGCTGGAATTCCAATGGTTGTTGGTGAGAATATAATTGCAACTTATGGTGAAAAAGGAATTTACAAGAGAATCAAACCATATCTTGATAATTTTAATAAGAAATTTGGTGCAGTAATTATTCAAGGAAATGACGTTGATATTACTGGCGGAGCATTTAATGCAGCTAAAAAATTCGGAGCACATGGAATTGAATTAAAGCTTGGTCAAGGAGCAAAACAAAATCTTGGCGGTGAAATAAAATTCACAAAAGAAGCAGATGCAATAAAATACAAAAAACTTGGATATCATATAGAAAAGAATCCAGATGGCAGTTATCAAAGACATACACCTGTCAGCGAACTAAATCCAAAAAAACTCAAGGAAAAACTCATCCATCTGAAAAAATATGATTTGCCAATTTGGATTAAAATTTCAATGGGTGCAGGAATAATAAGATTCTTAAAACAAATAGAAGAAATCAAAAAGAAACATAATATCCCAATTCATGCAGTCACAATAGATGGCCATGGTGGTGGAACAGGAATGAGTCCTTGGTTAATAATGAATGAAACTAATATTCCTTCTGCATCAGTTTTTGCAACAATAAGGCGAAAATTATCTTTTGATCTTATTCTCGCTGGAGGATATAGTGATGGAATGGATATTGGAAAAGCAATAATGCTTGGAGCTTCAGGTATTGCAATGGGTCGCTCGTTTTTAATTGCTGCCAATGCAAAAAAACATGCTCCAACTCTTCAACAGCAAATAGAAATAAATAAAGGTGATGGAATTAAAAATTTTGTTTCTGCAATAAAAGAAGAACTTAAATTGCTCTGCGCTGTTCAAAGAGTAAACAGCATTTCTGAACTTAGAAAAAAGAGAAAAAACCTCTTAGCTCTTTCAAAAGATGCTGGAATGTTTTTTGGAATTAATTCAGATATAAGAAAAACAATACAATAATTTTCTTTTCTCCTAAAAATTTATATAGAAGCTAAGAAATGTTAATTTATGGCAAAAGTAAAACAAGATAGAAATTGTTGTATTGGATGCGGAGCATGTGTTGGATTATGTCCTGAAGTATTTGAAATGGCTTCTGATGGAAAAGCAAAAGCAAAAACAACTTCAATAACAGACAATGCAATAATTGAAAAAGCAAAACAAGCTGAAGCTGCATGTCCTGGAAAATGCATAAAAATCAGCTAAGCCCTCTTTTCTTCTTTTTACCTTTAAATACATATTCATAAATTAAAAAAAGGATTCCGCATAAAAAAAGTGGTAAGGACATTAAAAATGCACTTAGAAGTTCTCTATATGAAAGCAAAAATAAAAAATATACTAAAGACTCAATAAGAATTAGCCATCCACCAATTAATTCATTAAACCATGAAACAAGAACAGAGAAACTTATTGCAACGGACATTCAGCATAACAAGAACAGAGATTAGAAAAAGTGTTCCAGGAATAACTGAGTATAAAAATAGCATTAAATCAAATCTATTAAAAAAAACTTCAATTAAAAAAGAATAAATAAAAAGTGTAAAAATCAAACCAAGAACTCGCGGTATCCAGAAGAAAATCGTCTTAAGTTCTTCATTTTGTTTAATATCTTCCCAATTAACCATTGATATTAAATCAATACCTTTATTAAATAAAAATCTTACTAGATTTAATTAAAAATGAAAATCACAAAAGACACCAATATTCGCGAGCTAATCATAAAATATCCAGAAACTGCAGAAATATTTTCAAAACTTGGATTAGGATGTATTGGCTGTATCATGGCTACATATGAAACTCTGGAACAAGGTGCTAGAGCTCATGGAATGAATTCTGAACAAATAAAGAAACTTATTAGTGAAATTCAAAAAATCGTAAATTCAAAGTAAATACTATATCTAGTGTTAATTTCTTTCAATAGATACTACATTTTGTTACTGTATCAAAAGTGTCACAAAGAATTATATATTTCTAGCAAGATAATAATACACACCAAAAAAGTATTTTAGAATTATATAAAATTAAATAAGTGATAAGATGAAATGCCCACGATGCTCTTCAGAAGATATAAAAGTTCTTGATACTCGAGACACTGTTAATGCAGAAATAAGAAGAAGAAGAGAGTGTTTAGTCTGTCATCATAGATTTACAACATTTGAGAAAATTGAAGGTCCTTCTTTAACAGTTATTAAAAAAACTGGGAAAAAAGAGGCATATGACAGGGATAAAATAATCAAAGGTATAAAAACTGCTGCAAAAAACAGAAAAACAGAAGAAGAAATACTCGCAGTTGTTCAAAAAATTGAGAAAAAAATTTTTGAAACAAAAAAAACAGAAATTCAATCATCTGAAATTGGAAAAACTATTCTTAAAGAATTAAAAAAATTTGACTCAGTAACATATATTCGGTTTGCATCAGTTTATAGGGAGTTCTCAGATTATTCTTCATTTGAAAGAGAAGTAAAATTACTAAAAAAGAGAAAAAAAGTAAAAAACACAATACTTCAAGTTAGAAATGCTAAAGGGGCAATTAGTCTGTTTGATAAAAATAAAATAGCTGAATCTATTGTTAAATGCCAGCAAGAAATAAATGAAGTTGATGCAGATTTTGCAAGAGAACTTGCAAAAGAAGTTGTTTATTTGCTTGAACAAAAATTCAATAGTCCGACAATTGTAACTAGTGAAGAAATTGCAGATACAATTGAACAGGTTTTGGTTAATAATTGCAGTGCAGAACTTGCAAAAACATATATTTTAACAAGAAAAATTAAAGAAAAAATCTCATCAACTAAATCAATCTTCCTAGATGTTTCTGAAACAATAAGAAATTATTTAAAACAAAAAGACTGGCGAGTAAAAGAAAATGCAAGTGAAGCATATTCTTTTTCAGGACTAATGCACTATGCAGGAGGTCAAATCATCTCAAATTATATCTTAAATGAACTTCCTTCTGCAGTTGCAGATGCACATAAAAAAGGATATATCCATATACATGATTTAGGTCAGGGACTTATCGGTTATTGTGCAGGATGGTCATTAAAAAATCTAATTCTATGGGGATTTGGTGGAGTAAAAAATAAGGTAAATTCAAAACCTGCAAAACATCTCAGAACATTAATTAATCATATGATTAACTATATTGGCTGCTTGCAAATGGAATTTGCAGGAGCACAGGCGTTCTCATCAGTAGATACTCTACTTGCACCATTTGTAAAAACAGATAATCTTTCTTACAGAGAAGTAAAACAATGCATGCAAGAACTTATATTTTCACTAAATATTCCTTCAAGATGGGGGGCACAATATCCTTTTTCAAATTTAACTTTTGATTTAGTTGTACCTGAAGATATGAAAAAACAAAAAGCAATTGTTGGTGGAAAAGAAATGAATTTTTACTATAAAGACTGCCAAAAAGAAATGGATATGATAAACAAAGCATTTCTTGAAATAATGATTGCTGGAGATTCATCTGGTGCAATTTTCACATTTCCAATACCAACATATAATCTAACAAAAGAATTTAATTGGAACTCAGAAATTGCAAACCTTATTTTTGAAGTAACTGCAAAATATGGTACTCCGTATTTTCAAAATTACATTGGTTCTGGTCTTGACCCGCAGTCAATTCGCGCAATGTGTTGCAGACTTAATTTAAATATGCTTGAATTAATAAACAGACCAGGTCATACTTTTGCAATGGGAGACAGCACAGGTTCAGTAGGAGTTGTTACAATTAACTTAAACAGACTTGCATATGAATCTAAATCAGAACCAGAATTTTTTGAAAAAATTGAATATTACATGAATCTTGCAAAAGAATCACTAGAAATAAAAAGAAAAATTATAAACACAAATCTAAAAAACGGACTAATGCCCTACACAAAAAGATATCTCGGAACATTTAGAAATCATTTTTCAACAATAGGCCTAATTGGAATGAATGAAGCTTGTGTAAATTTAATTGGAAAAGACATTAGCTCAAAACAAGGAAAATCACTAACAATAAGAACTTTGAACTTTATGAGAGAGGTTTTGATTAAATTTCAAAAAGAAACAAATAATCTCTATAATCTTGAAGCAACACCTGCAGAAAGCGCATCATATCGGCTAGCAAAACTAGATAAAAAAATGTATCCAGACATTTATACTTCTGGAGAAAAAGAACCTTTTTTAACAAACTCCACACAGCTTCCAGTTGATTTTTCTGATGATGCAATTGCAGCTCTAAAACATCAAAACGACATACAACCACTCTACACTGGAGGAACAATTTTTCACACTTTTCTAAAAGAAAGACTTGCTAATGCAGAGTCTTGCAAAGCAATTGTAAAAAAAATAGCATATAACACAAAAATTCCTTATTTTTCAATCACCCCAACATTTAGTATCTGTCCTGAACATGGTTATATCTCTGGAGAGCATTGGATTTGCCCGCATGAAATTGAAAAAGAAAAAGAGATAGACACTTTTTTTGATGGAGGTAAAAAAGAATGAAATGTGGAAAAGAATGTGAAGTATATACTAGAATTGTAGGATATTTCAGACCTGTAAAACAATGGAATAAAGGAAAAGCAGAAGAGTTTAGGTTTAGAAGAACCTTTTCAGGAAAAAAACTGCATGAAGGAAAATTCAAGCAAAACCTTTCTAATGACAAAACAAATCCTGCAAAACTAATAAGCTATAATAATGGAAATTAAGGTGTTTGGTTATGAACCAACTTCTTTAGTAGAATGGCCTGGAAAGATAGTATCAATAATTTTTTTAGATAAATGCAACTTTCGCTGTCCATTCTGCCATAATAGTTCGCTTGTTTTAGAAAGTGATAAACTTGAATCTATTAACTTTTTTGAAGTTTTAGAAGACATTGCTTCAAAAAAAGAATGGGTTGATGCTGTTGAAATAACTGGCGGAGAACCAACTCTGCATCCAGAACTTAAACAGATTTTGCAGCAAATAAAAAAACAAGGGTTTCTGACAAAACTTGATACAAATGGAACATTTCCTGATAAAATAAAAGAGCTTCTTGACAAGAAATTAATTGATTATATTGCGATGGATGTCAAAAACTGCTTTGAAAAATATTCAGAAACCTCAGGAACAGAGGTGGATATTGAAAAAATCAAAAAAAGCATTGAAATTATTAAGAAATCTGCACCAGATTATGAATTTAGAACAACAGTTCTTCCAAAACACCACACTAAAGAGGATATTAAAAAAATATCCCAGCATCTTAAAGGAGCTAAAAAATACATAATACAAAACTTCAGGCCATTAAATACTCTTAATCCAGACTATATGAATGAAAAATCATTTTCAGAAGCTCAATTAAAAGCACTAAAAGAAACAGCAGAAAAATATATTGAAAAAGTCGAATATAGATAAACAATAATCTTTTTATGTAATTTTCTCCAGTATATTCTTAATGAAAGTTAAGGATAAGTTAAACCTGATTAAAAGAAATGTTCAGGAAATTATAGAAGAAAAAGAATTTAAAAACTTATTTTCAGAAAAAAAGAAAATAAAAGCATATATTGGTTATGCAACAACTGGAATGATGCATATTGGTCATCTGGTTCCAATAATTAAAATAGCAGATATGATTACTGCAGGAGTTGATTTTACTTTTATGGCTGCAGATATTCATGCTTATTTAGATGATAAAAAATCTCCTTGGAAGCTTTTAGATGCACGTGCAAAAGTTTATCTTGAAGTTATTAAAGCAGTAATGAATTTGCTTAATGTTAATTCAAAAAAAATAAAATTAGTAAAAGGCTCTGATTTTGAATTTAATAAACAATACTGGTTGGATATTCTTCAAATGTCAAATTTAGTTACAATGAATCGAACAAAAAGAGCAACATCTGAAGTTGTTAGGTTTGGAGATGCTCCAAAAATGGGTGGCTTTTTTTACCCATTTATGCAAATAGAAGACATTGTCGCACTTAAAGCAGATATTGCATTTTCAGGAATTGACCAAAGAGGAATATATATGCTTGGAAGAGAACTTTTGCCTGAACTAGGATATAAAAAACCAGTTTGTATCTTCACACCACTGCTTAATAATATTGAAGGCTCGCGAATGAATGGAAAAATGTCAAGTTCTTCAGGAAAGAAAATAAGCTTAATTGATTCAGATTCAGATATAAAAAAGAAAATTTCAAATGCATTTTGTCCTGCAAATCAAACAGAAAACAATCCAATTTTAGATATATTTGAATTAATTATCTTCCCAGTTCTCGAATATCAGAAAAAAACTCTTGAAATAAAGCGTCCTGCTAAGTTTGGAGGTACATTAAAACCAAAAAACATTAATGAACTTAAAAAAGCTTTTAAAAATGGGCTTCATCCAATTGATTTAAAAAATTCATGCGCAGAAGAGTTAATTAAAATTATTTCAAAAATAAGAACAAAACTTTTTGCTAAACAGATGCTTCTAAAAAAAGCATACCCCACCCTAATATGAAAAAATTAGAAACTTCTATTAAAAAATTTGCTTTAGAGAATGCATACTTACATAAAGGAACTGCAAATGAAAAAGCTGTTCTTGGAAAGCTTCTTGCATCAAAAGAAATCACTAAATCAGAGATAAAAACAACTTCAAAAATTATTAAGAAAATTGTTGATGAAATTAATTCAATGACAAAAGAAGAACAGGAACTTAAAATAAAAAGAGAATTCCCAAATCTTTTACATCGTGAAAAAAAAGAAAAAGAATTAGCTGAATTACCAAATGCAGTTATGAATAAAGTTGTTACACGAATGCCTCCAGGACCAAGTAATTTTATGACAGCAGGTCATGCAATCTCTTTCTTAATCAATTATATGTATTCAAAAAAATATGATGGAAAATGCATTCTCAGAATAGATGATACTAATCCTGAAAAAGATAAAGCAGAATTTGTAAATTCCTTTTTAGATGGAATTAAATATTTAAGAATAAAACCATCAAAAACAGTCTACACTTCAGATGATATTGAAAAAATGTATTCTCAAATCAATAAATTAATTAAAGAAAACAAAGTATATGTGTGTTTCTGTAATCAAGAAAAAATTTCAAAATTAAGAACAAAAAAAGAATCATGTGAATGTTCAAAAGCAAAAGAAAAAGAAACCCTAAAATTATGGAACAAAATGCTTAATGGAGATTTCAAAGAAAAAGAATGTACATTAAGGTTGCGCGGAGATATGAAATCCAAAAATGCAGTGATGCGTGATCCTTCTATTTTTCGAATCAACTATTCTGAACATTATCGGCAAAGAAAAAAATATATAGTGTGGCCTTTGTATGATTTTGCTTCAACATGTGAAGAAGAATGGACAGGAGTAACACATATTTTAAGAAGTATTGAATTTGGAAATGAAAGAATTGAACTTCAAAAATATCTTTCAAAATTAATGGGTTTTAAAGAAAAAACCTATATTCAATATGGCAGATTTAATGTAGCTGGATTAGAAAAAACATCTGGAAGGCATTTAAGAGAGCTAGTAACAAAAGGAAAATACACTTGGGACCATCCTTCTTTTCCAACACTTGCAGCATTAAAAAGAAGAGGATTTAAACCAGAAACTTTTTATGAACTTGCAAAAAAAGTCGGACTCTCAAAAACACCAACACCAATTGATGATAGCCTTTTGTCTTCAATAAATCGCAAATTCCTTGATGCAGAATGCAATAGGTATTTTTTTGTCGCAAAGCCTTTTGTTAAAATAACTTTAGACAACAACTTCAAAAAAGTTTCAGTACTGCCATTACATCCAAATAAAAAAGAAACAAGAAAAATTAAAGCAACAAACAAAATCTTCATAACAAAGAGTGATTTTGAAAAAAACAAAGGAAAAGAAATCAGACTAAAAGACCTAACAAACATAATGTTAACTAAAAAAGCAAAAATAACTGACAATAATATTAAGCATTCAATTCAGAAAATACACTGGATTTCTGAAGAAAACATTCCTGCTGAAGTTTTAATGACAAATGGAAAAAAAATAAAAGGACTATGTGAACCAAATTGCGTACAAATAAAAGTTGGTGAAATTGTTCAATTTGAAAGATTTGGATTTGCTCGACTTGAAAAGAAAACTAAAAACAAGCTAGAATTTATTTTCACTCATAAATAAACTCCAAAACATAACCTTTTTAAATCAATCAAATTAAACATACATTGGTGAATATGATGGAAGTACCACAAGAACTATCAGAAAAAATATATAAGCTCATTGAAAGCGTAAAAGTCGACGGAAAATTACGAAAAGGTGCTAATGAAGTCACTAAAAGTTTGGAAAAAAACGAAGCTAAGATGGTTGTTGTCGCAGCTGATGTTAATCCAAAAGAAATTACACTTCATTTTCCACAACTTTCTCAGGAAAAAAATGTTCCTTTTGTAATTGTTCCAGAAAAAGCAGAACTTGGAGCAGCAGCAGGTTTACCTGTAGGAACCACTGCAATCTCAATTGTTAAAGTTGGAGAAGCTAAAAAACAATTCGAGAATATAATAAAGTCTCTTGAATCACTAAGAAAAAAAGAGTCAAAACCTGTTAAAGAAGAGCCTAAAAAAGAAAACAAAAAAACTGATGAAACTAAAACAGAAAAAAAAGAAGATTTAGAAAAAGGAAAAAAGAGTGAGTAAAATGGCCAGAGGTGCAGGTAAAAAAGAAAAAAGAACAGAAAAAGAACAATTAATGCAGATGGAAGGTTCTGTTCCTGCAAAAGTAATTGAAATTCTAGGTTCTTTAGGTTCTAAAGGCGGGTATCAAATAAGATGCAAGGTTCTTGAAGGAAAAGATGCTGGAAAAGTTATGCGTAGAAATGTTCTCGGACCTGTTCAAATCGGAGATTATTTAATGCTAACTCAAACAGAAATTGAAGCATCACCTCTCAAAGGAGGACGACGTTAAAATGGCAAACTGCATCTTCTGCAAACGAGAAATCCCTCAGGGAACTGGAAAGATGTTTGTTAGAAAAAATGGAAAAATACAATGGTTTTGCTCCTCAAAATGTGAAAAAAACCTCCTTAAATTAAAAAGAAATCCTTCAAAAATTGAATGGGCAAAAAAGTCTACTAAAAACAAATAATTTTTAATATACTTATTTTTATTCAATTAGCTAAAAAAATTACATTTAAAAACCCTGAAATTCTCCTTTATTTAATTAAATCCTAACGAAAAGTACCCTTCTTTTGGGGTTAAGACCTTTTCTTTGGGAAGAAAAGGGATTAAAATGAAACCAATATTGCCAACTTTAAAAGAACGAAAACATTATATACTCTTTAAAGTAAAATCTAAATTGAAGAGAGATAAAGAAGAAATTTCAGATATGGTCACGAAAGCCTGTCTGGCATTTCTAGGAGAGTTCGGCATATCAAAGGCCGGAGTTACATTCCTAAAAGAGACGTGGAATAAAAAAACACAAACAGGAATTATTGCTGTAAATACAAAATATGTCAACCACGTCAAAGTTGCATTATCTCTTATAAAAGATGCAAAAATAGAAACATTAAAAACCTCAGGAGTAATAAATAAATTAAAAAACTTAAAAATTCAAAACTGATAAAATCATTGATTTTGAAAGATGTGGAGAAATTCCATCAAAACCTTTCATTAAAGAAAGGAAATTAGGAGATGAATAAGAATGCAATTTATGCCAAATCAAGCAATGGGATATGATAGAGCTATTACTATGTTTAGTCCAGATGGACGACTTCTTCAAGTAGAATATGCTAAAAAAGCTGTTTCACTTGGTGCCACAGTAATTGGTATCGTAGCTAAAGACTGCGTAATTATAGCTGCAGATAGATATAGAACTGATAAATTATTAATTCAAAACTCTGTAAGTAAAGTGTTTAATATTGATGATTATATTGTTCTTGGATCATCAGGATTCATGAGTGATGCAAGAATTTTAGTTAGAAGAGCAAGAGTAAGAGCTCAACAACACAAATTAACATATGGCGAAAATATTGAAACAGAAAGTATTGTGAAATATATTGCAGATTTAAAACAAGCATATACTCAATATGGTGGCGCAAGACCATTTGGAATTTCCCTGTTAGTTGGCGGTGTGACAAAAAAGCCAAAATTGTTTTTAACAGAACCAAGTGGAAGTTACTTTGAATACAAGGCCAAAGCCATTGGTACAAAAAGCGATGAAGCAAATAAACTTCTTGAAAAAAACTATAAAGAAAATATGTCTCAAGAAGAGGCAACAAGGCTAGCAATATCTATTTTCAAAAAAACACAGGGAAAGGAGTTTAATATTGAAAGACTTGAAGTGGCTATAGCAACTGCTTCAGAAATTAAAACTCTTTCTGAAGCTAAATTAAAAAAGATGAAAAATGAATAAACCAGAGAATATATTTACAAAAGAGCGAGTCCATTTTAACCTTGCTCGTCTAAAAAAATCAGGTTCAACGTTTGAAGTTGTGTTAAAAGATCCAGAAAAAGCATACCTCTTTAGACAAGGACAACAAGAAAATATCAGAGACATTATTAATTCTGAACATATTTTTACAGATGCTAAAAAAGGTGAATTTGCTTCTGAAACTGAATTACAAAAAACATTCAATACCTCAAATATCTTAGAAATTGCAAAAAAAATAATTTTACAAGGAGAAATTAACTTAACTGTAGAACAAAGAAAAAAGCTCAATGAAGCAAAAAAGAAGAAGATAATTAATTATATTCATCAAAATGGTTTTAACCCAAAAACAGGATTACCTCACCCTGTTCAAAGAATTGAAAACGCAATGGAACAGGCAAAAATAAATATAAACCCTGAAGAAGAATTTGAATATATTCTTAAAAAAGTTATTGAAAAATTAAAAACTGTTTTACCTCTCTCTTTTGAAAAGATACATTTAAAAGTTATAATTCCAAAAGAGCACGCTGCTCATACATATAATGCAGTAAAAAAATATAACATATTCAATGAATCATGGAACAATGACGGATCTGTAAGTTTTGAAATGTCAATAGTAGCTGGTGCAAAGTCAGATATTTATTCAATCTTAAATAAACTTACATCTGGAACCGTGATTATAGAAGAAAAAAGGTGAATTTTATGAAAGACGAAATTTTAGTAAAACCCGGAGATATTGTTTTTCCTGGCCAAATTCTGGCTGAAGGAATGGATTTTATTCCTTCTGGCAATGCACTTAGAGAAGGGAAACAGATTATTTCAACAAGCCTAGGACTTATTTCTATAAAAGGCAGAGTTGTTAAATCAATCCCCCTTGCTGGAAGATACAATCCAAAACCAAAAGATTCTGTTATTGGAAAAGTAGTTGGAATAAACAAATATGGCTGGAGTATTGAAATACGATGTCATTATGAAGCAGAATTAAATGTACTTGATTACTCAAGCAGAAGAGTTGACACTAGAACTCCATTAACAAAACTAATGAATATTGGAGATTTTGTATTTGCAGAAGTTTATGAGATAAACAAACAAGGTTATCTTAAATTAAGTATGAAAAATCGACCTTATCAAAAGCTATCTGGAGGAGTGCTAATTGAAGTTTCTCCATCAAAAATTCCACGAATAATTGGAAAACAAGGTAGTATGATAAAGATATTAAAAGACGAATCTAAATGCAATATAATTGTTGGTCAAAATGGATGGATTTGGATCAAAGGAGAGCCAGAAAATGTAATGGCAGTCTCAAATGCAATTAAAAAAATTGAAAAAGAATCGCACACCCATGGACTAACTGATGCTGTAAAAGCATTACTATCGGAGGTTAAATAAAATGGGAGGCTCTGGAGACGAAATATTAATTGTAAAAGGTAAAAGACTTGATGGAAGAAAATTAGATGAAATCCGTCCAGTTAGTGTAACTGCAGGAGTAATTCCTTCAGCAGATGGTTCAGCAGAATTTAGAATCGGAGAAACTGTTGCAGTAGCTGCAGTTTATGGTCCAAAAAAAATGATTCCAAGACACTTAAGAGAAGATACTAAAGCATATCTTAATGTAATTTATAATATGGTTAGTTTTTCAACTTCTGAAAGAAATCGACCAGGACCATCAAGGCGAAGCAGAGAAATCTCAAAAGTAATCAAAGATGCACTATCAAAAACAATATTGCTTGAAAAATATCCTCAAGCTAAAATTGATGTATTTATTGAGATTATAAATGCAAATGCAGGCACTAGAACAGCTGCAATAAACGCAGCATCAGTAGCACTTGCAGACGCTGGAATTGAAATGAAAGATTTAGTAACATCAATTGCAGCAGGAAAAATAAATGGGAAAATCGCACTAGATTTATTCCAACCAGAAGATAATTTTGGTGAAGCAGATTTGCCAATAGCAATTCTTCCAAGAACAAACGAGATTACACTACTTCAAATGGATGGAGATTTAACAAAAAAAGAACTTAAAGAAGCAATTGCTCTTTGCAAAAAAGGTTGCCAGGAAATATATAAAATCCAGCAAAAAGCATTAATAACGAAATTTAAAAAAGATGCAGAGCATGCAAAAGAAAATATAGACAAAAAAATAAAAGAGGTGAATAAATAATGGAACAAGAATTCAGTGCACTAAGAAAGTATATTGATTCATTAATAAAAAAGAAATTAAGATATGATGGAAGAAAACTGGAAGATTACAGAAAAATCAATATTGAAACCAATGTTATTTCACAGGCAAATGGCTCTGCAAAAGTAACAATTGGAGAAACGCAAGTTATTATGGGAGTAAAACTTGATGTAGGTGAACCTTTCCCAGATTCAGAAGACGAAGGAATACTAATGGTTTCTGCAGAAATGACTCCAATTGCAGATCCAGATTTTGAACCTGGACCTCCTCGTGAAAATGCTATTGAACTATCAAGAGTTGTAGACCGAGCAATTAGAGAATCAAAAGTAGTTGACCTCAAGAAACTATGTATTAAAAAAGGAGAAAAAGTCTGGATGATTTTCATTGATGCAGTAATTTTAAATAATGATGGAAATCTCTTTGATGCATGCACACTAGGTGCAATTGCTGCTCTAAAAAGCGCAACATTCCCAAAATATGATAAGAAAACAGAAAAAGTTGACTACAGAGAACAAACAAAAGAAAAAATACCTTTAATTGAAAAAAGAATTCCAATAATGAGTACTTTTGTTAAAATCGGAAACACTTTATTAATTGACCCAATGAGCAAAGAACAGGATGTTTCAGATGCAGTTATTCATATTGCAATGGCAGATGGACGAATTTGTGCTATGCAAAAAGGCGGAGAAGACTCATTTACAGAAGAAGAAATTTATGAGCTTGTAAACAAAGCAGAAAAATATGCAACAAAAAATAAAAAGCTCATAAAATAAATCTTCCAAAAACTTTAAATAGAGACGTAAAAATCTAATTAAAATAATGAAATACACAAGATTTGAAATTGCAAGAATCATTGGCGCAAGAGCACTGCAGTTAGCAATGGGTGCACCATTATTAATAAAAAATATTAAAGAAACAGACCCAGTAAAAATAGCTGAAAAAGAACTTGAAAAAAATGTTCTTCCAATCACAATTAAAAGACCAAAACCCTAAAGGAGATAAAATGACTACAAAAGAAACAAAATCACTAATCCCTGTAGAAGATTATCTATCTGCAGGAATACATATTGGAACCAAATTTAAAACAAATGATATGAAAGAATTTATCTATAAGATAAATCCAAATGGGCTTGCAATTCTAGATGTTCAAAAAATTGATGAACGTTTAAAAAAAGTATCTGCATTTATCTCAAGATATGATGCTAAAAACATTCTTGTAATTGGTAGAAGAGAAAATTCCTGGAAAGGTGTAAAAAAATTTGCAGAAACAATTGGTGCAAACTATTATATTGGAAGATATCCTGCAGGAGTTATTACTAATCCAAATCTAAAAGATTATATTGAACCAAAATTGCTTATTGTATCTGACCCATGGATTGATAAAAATGCAATAAGAGATGCTCTAACAAATGGTATTCCAATTGTTGCTTTATGTGACTCAAACAATGTCACAAAAAAAATAGATATTGCAATACCCTGCAATAACAAAGGAGCAAAATCTTTAGGATTAGTATACTGGATTTTAACAAATGAGTATTTAAAAAATAAAGGTAAACTTACAAAAGATATTTCTCTAAATCGTGAAGATTTTGAATAATTTATTTATTTTTAAATCAAATCACGCATTAACAGTTATCTTTAAATAGATACAGACACAAATAATAAAATGGACAACAACGAAAAAATAGGATTTCATAAAGGCTCAATATCTACTCTTCTTAAAGAAAGAGAAGAGATGCTTAAGATTATTACCATCATAGATAATCTTGTAAATGCTCATGCAGAAGAGTTAAAAAAACTTGGAGTAGATATCACAAAAAAGGAAGGATAAATTGAAAGCAGAATGTCTTGGTGGGTTTAGAGAAGTTGGTAGAAATGCAGTTTATATTAATAACAGAGATAAAATTCTATTTGAATATGGATTAAATGTTGAAGAGCATTTGCCTCCATTAAAACCAAGTGCAACACCCAAAAACATTTTTGTTACACATGCGCATCTGGATCACATTGGAGTTGTGCCTGCTTTTTATAAAAAATCAACACCTCGAACATTTTTAACATCTGCAACACTTGAATTAGGAAAACTGATTTTAGCAGACAGTATCAAGGTGGCTAAATTACGAAATATTCGTCCTTTATTCACAGAAAAAGAAATTATGAATTTTGTATTCAATGCTCAAAAAATAAAATACAATCAAAAAATAAAATTACAAGAGTCTGTAATTGAAGTTCTGGATTCAGGTCATCTGCCTGGTTCAGCAATGTTTTTGCTTAGCACTCGCGGTAAAAAAATATTATACACTGGCGACCTCAATACAAAACCTCGGGAATTAATCAATGGCTTGCAACTTCCAACTGAAAAAGAAATAGATGTAATGTTTATGGAAACAACTTATTCAAGTAAAAATCATGGTATTAGAGAAGAAAATGAAAAAAAATTAATAAAAATTGCAAAAGAAACAATTGAAAATAATGGAATTGCATTAATACCTGCATTTGCACTCAGAGCTCCAGAACTACTTTTAATCTTTCAAAAATACAACTTTCCATATCCAATATATCTTGCAGGAATGGGAAACAAAGCAACAAAAATCATGTTAAGAAACCCGCAATATCTTAAAGATTCAGATAAATTAACAGATGCATATGAAATGGCTGAAATAATAACTTACAAAAACATGAGAGATGCAGTTAATGAACCATGTGCAATTATCACAACAGGGGGATGTCTCGATGGAGGACCAGTTGTTGGATTTCTAAAACACCTATATACTGATGAACGCTCCTCGTTAATATTAACTGGATTTCAGATTCCAAAAACTGCAGGTCGTTATCTTGTAGACACAGGATACTATGTAAATGACACAATGAACTTAAAACTAAAAATGAAGCTTCATCAATTAGATTTTTCAGCACATGCAGGAAGAGATGATTTAATTAAATTAGTAAAAACAATAAGACCGAAAAAATTAATCTGCATGCATGGAGAATATCCGCAAAAATTTGCAGTTGAAATGCGAAGCAGATTTGGAATTGATGCAATTGCTCCTATAAATGGTGAGATCATAAACATCTAAATTACTCTTTCAATACTTACTCAAAGAATTTTCTCAAAGCTCTCTAAAATATCATTATTAATTATATCCTCAACATTTGATGCAAAAGACATCACATTAACCTGAACATTAAATTTTCTGCAAAACTTAGTATTTTGTGAAATTCTTCCAATTAAAGTTGCTCTTTTTTCCATAGACACCATATTTCTAATTCTAGAAAAATCAATTAAATAACCAACATTATTTTCTTTACAAATCCTTGCTAAAACTTGATTAAAATTGCTTCTTCTATAATGAGTATGGTCTCTACCACTTGCTGTCTCAATATTAACAAAAAAATTAATTCTGCCTTTTTCAATTAGAACTCTAAGTAATTTAAGGTCCTGAGCAGTGCCAACAATATAATCAACAGCTTTTCTGATTTTCTTGTCCAGAACTAATTCTTCAGCACTCTCTGGTTTAAAAAGATAAGCAGTTTTATATGTCCCTTTTTTAAAACCTTCTAATCTTTTCAGCTGTAAACTTAGCTGAGAATAATTTAAATTAGAATATAAAAAAACCGGAACTTTATTCATCCTTAATAACTCTTCATAAAGCTCCACTTCATTGTTTTTTGGAATAATAATATCTAATCTCATTTACGAGTTAAACCTCTAAAAACCCTTCTTTTGTTTTGTGGCTCGCAAATCCAGTTTATTTTCTTGTCTTTCTTAATAACTGGATGTTCTGGGTCAACCAGAATAACTTCATACCATTCATGCTGTCCATCTGCTCCAACCCAATATGAATTAAGAACCTCAAGATTTGGGTATTTTCTAGCAACTCTCTGCTCAACAATATGCTGTTTTCCAATTCTAAGAGGCAATTTAGATAAACCATATCTTTTTGGTCGTCTTCCTTTTTTTATTGCAGGTCTTTTAGTTGTTCCTTTTGAAATCCTTCCTCTTACAATTACATAACCCTGCTTTGCTTTATAACCAAGAGCTCTTGCTCTATCAATTCTCGTTGGTCTGGAAACTCTAATAAATGAAGGCTCTTTTCTCCACTCAACAAGTCTATCTCTAACAAATTCTCTTCCTAAATTCTTTTTTGGTTTTTTCCAAAGTTCTCTAACATAGTGATATACACTCTTCATAATAATCACCTCGTTGGTTCAGGCCAGTTACGGACTCCACATTCCAACTAAGATTAATCGCAGATAAGGGTTTAAAAAACTTGCTATATTCTCTTTTTTTAGAGTAACACTTAAATCTTTCTTATAAAAAATAAATAGTCAAAAATAGTATAAAGAGCCCGCCGCGCTTCACGGCAGACTCAGAACAGTGACGGTCGAGTATTAGTTTTGATATCTCCTTTTAATTTTCTCTAAATCTCTTTGTCTAGCTTTAAGTCTCTTTGAAACTTTAGCCAAAGACCTGCGAGTTCTAAACATTTTCAAAAATTCAAAAAGATAATCTGCAGTTAATCTCTTCTTTTTTTTCTGTTTAGTAAATGAACGAACATGTCTATGGATTTTTGCATGGCTTTTTGGTGGCTTTTCCTTTGTTCTCATTTTTTTATGAGGCGTAACTTTATCTTTATAAATTGAAAGTAAAATATCTGTTTTAAATAAAGCAATTAAAACAATAATTGCAAGAGTTGAAGATATAATAATAAATGCAAATAAATTATCTTCAAAAAATTCAACTGATTTCTTAAAGATAGATTCATCAGAAGATACTAATCTTCCAGTAACAGCATTTGAATTATTTTTAGGTGAAGTTAACAATCCTGCTTTTGGGGTTTCTGTTGGTTTGTTTTTTGGGTCAGCTTTAACACTTGTTCCAGTAATTGCAAAATATGAAAAAGAATTTGTTTCTGCTTCATAATAAAAGAACTCGTCATCTGTTCGTTTAAATTCAGTTGGTAATTTCTGCCAGAGATCTGTGTCAATATCATAATGAAGCAATGAAATTGAATTATGGATAATTTCCTCATTGTCAATCCACTTTTTTGAAACTCTGATTGTAATTTCAGCTTTTCTTAAAGAGTTGTTGAGATTTATTTCATCAATTGCAAAATATTTATACACTGATCCAGGTGCAGGTGAGATTGTACTTGGTCTAATATTAAAAGACCTAACAATAATTTTCAAATTAGTAAGCTCTCTAAAAGTATTAAACATCAACATTGAAACTGGAACCTCTTTTTTACTAATTGAGAATGCAGTATCTGTATCTTTTCTAACAATTGAGAAAATTTTAGTAACTGATATTCCAGGAATGTTGTTTTGAGATAAAAGCTCATCTTCTTGAGAATTCTGCTCTTGTTCTTGTTGTTCTTCAACGCAAGACTCAGAAACAGCAACAACTAATTTAAATTCATTTGAACTAACTGTTGTTGTACCATCTGAAACATAAACAATAATATAATAATTATCTGCATCACCACAATCAAATGCTCCATCATCATAGGACAGAATTCCTTTTGAATTAATAACAAAACCATCATTGGTAGCATCTGAACTTAAAGAATAAGTAAGAGCATCATTATCTGGATTAGTAACAAAAGGCGTTACATTAAGTGTAAAAACATCTCCTTCTTCTAAATCTTCAAAATTCTGGATTGTTGAAATAGATGGTGGATAAGGGTCAATAACTGTAAGATTAAAATTAATTGATGAATTAAGTTTATTATCAGATGCAATTAACTCCAAAGTATATGTTCCTGCATCATGAGACTGGAACCAGCCAGAAATATTTTGAATAAAATCTGTTCCATTATAATTCAAATAATCAGATCCGCTAATTTGAGGAGAAACCTTCCAGAAATAAGTAATTGAATCTGACTCAGAATCATTTGCTGATACATATGCCCAAAAGTTCTCAATAGACCTGTTTTTTTCATAAGCATAAATCTGATAATTATTTGGCTGTGAAACATTAAATACTGCATCTTGACCAGATTCATTTCTTGTTCTTATACTCCACCAAGTAATATTTGGTTTTGTATCAATTCCAAAAGAATATTGTCTTTCAAAAATCTGGTCATCTGTTGTATTAATAAATAAACTAATGTTATGTTCTCCAACACTCCAACCACTTGTGTTTAAATACCATTTCATCTCTTCAGAATATTTAGGCAGACTTACATTTGAAGAGGAATTTTCATAAAACACATCAGAGATATTAAAGAAATCACTAGAAATTGAAAAATTAAGTATCTCTCCTTTTTCAAAATAATATCCTGTGTTTTCCACTGAAAAAGAAACCTTTAAATCTTCAATTGCCTGATATGCATCAACAAAAGTGTATGTTCCATTTGAAGGAGAATCATATATTTTCATTCCACTTCCATCAAGCAAAGTTCTAAACTCTTTTGGAGTTAAACTATCAATTCCTGTTTCTTGCAAATATTGAGACAATAAAGCAATAACTGCAGACACATGTGGTGTAGCCATTGATGTTCCAGATTTTTCAGCATAGGAAGCAGTTTTAACTGTTGAATTAATAGAAGAACCTGGAGCAAGATAAATATCAAAATAATCTCCTCTGTTTGTGTAAGATTCAATATTATAACTTTTATCTGTTGCTCCAACACGAGTTACATTTTCAAAACAAGCAGGAGATGAAATTGCACCAATTGTGTTCTCATTTCCAGTTGCAACAATCACTGAAATATTTTTCAGAACAGCAGTTTCAATTGCTGCAGACATATCTGGAAAATCACCATCACAATAAGTTGAACTATGATAAGAATATGTTCCAATGCTTACACTAATTGCATTTATCTCTGTTCCAAATGTATCTGAATAATTTGCACAATACTCAATTCCAGAGGTTATATTTCCACCAGTATCAAAACCAACAGAATCCAGAACCTTAACAATCACAAGTTTTGCATCAGGAGCAATTCCTTTTATTTTGCCATTTGCTGCAATTATTCCTGCAACATGAGTTCCATGACTTTCTTTAGAACTAACTGTATCATCAAAAACATCTGCATCATTATTTACAAAATCATATCCACCGATTATTTTTGGATTTAAAACAGTCTTTGTTTCAATACTGGATATATTTATTGTAACATTATTCAAAACATCTGTTAAATTAACCCGATAATATAAAATTGAATTATTATAATATGGAGGCCAATATGTTTCAAGAGCAGAATCATTAATCCACTCCTGCCCATCAACAGAAAACTCAACTACTGGCTCAGACACAATAGAATAAAGAGTGTAGTTTATAATGACATTAGAGACATTTGCATATCCTGTAACATTAGTCAATGTAAAATTAAATAAATAATACATCTGCGTATAGTTTTCATTTGTCTGACCTGACGATATTACCTCTGAATTAGTTACCTGCTGCCAGGATGTCTTATTATCTAGACTTACAAACGCCTCTATTGTCATATTGTCCTTAGCTTCTTGCCAGCTAAGAACTACATCGCCCACATATCCAGAAGAGTGGTTTAGTTTTACTAAAAAGTATGCATCAGTTTTATTCTCAACTGAAACTGTTCCATTATTAATAGTAATGTTTGCATAACTCTCAAACTCAGACTCATTCTGAAGCAATTGAGTTTGCTCAAAGTCAGTGAAATAATTTTTTGAAATTAAAGAATTTAAATAAAAAATGTTATTACTAAAAGATATATTTGCTAGTAGATAATCAGAATCTGCATAGGAAGTAATAATTGTATCTGAAACAATATTAAAACCGCTGTTTTGCATAATTCTTGTTAAATCAAATGCATCAGTAATTGAATGATTTAAATATTCACCCCAAAAATCTGGATGAGTATAATCTATTCCAGTATCTGCAATACAAACAACCTGATTTTTACCAGTGATGTTTGTTGAATTCACCTGAATAGTATAAACTTGGGTAGCATTAATTAAATCAGCTGAATCTTGAAGCATTGCCATAAACTTAAATTCATCTGCATTGTAAATCTTCTCAACATCTGAACTTTGCTCTAAAGCAAGAAAAGTAGTCGGTGTAATCTCTGCTGCAAAAGCATTAGCACCTCCAAAGGTTCTAATAACTTTAAAATGGTCATCTGTAGAATCAAAAGTTACTTGTTGTGTTACGGCACGAGAAGCATAATTTCGTGACGCAGTTTGTTTTTCACTGCTCTCTATTTCAGAAACTCTATTAAGCTCTAAATCATCAATTGTTGCTCCTTCTTTTAGAACAACAATTACCTTAGAAGGAATATGAACTGAATCATCAGACTGATAATTTAAAGATGCAAAAGAAAAAGGGATAACTAAGAATAATAACAAAAATGCTAACATACCTTCTCGTACCAGTTTGTACTTCATTGAGTACCTCAATACCTTTAAGCACGAATTACTTCGCACTTGCCGTTAACACAACCACATTTGCCTTGACCGCAATCCATTGTTCCCTCTTGACAATCCATTGAACAAAACACTGTTTTACAGTCTGGCTGTTGGCTTACATGTACGCATTCAGAGGGGTGACAACACTCTGAAGCTACGCAATCTTCATCAACACTACAAGTAACTCCATTTTCTTCAGGAGCTAATAATCTAATTAAATATGAATAAAGGAGAAAACCAACTAAAGCAATAGCCATAGATGCAAAAATTAAAGGAATAATCCTTTTACCTCCTCTTACCGCCACACACATAATATATTTTAAGAATAGGTTGTTTATATATTAAATTTTTAATAAAAAAGTAGTTAATTTAAAAAAAGACATACTAAACCGCAGTTCTAAAAATTGTTTTTACTTCTAAAATACAACAATTACCTGAATACCTGTTAATTAAAAAACATTAAATATCTATAATCATACAAAAAACTATGTTTACACTAACAGAAATAATTGAAATACTAATTACAAGTATTGCTGTAAGCTATATTTTTACAGCATTTATTCCAATAACTAGAAGTTCAAATCCATTTGAATATGTTAAATCACTATACAAACCAATAGATTGGCAACAATTTAAAACAGCAGCAATTATTGGAGTGCCTGCAGTTTTAATCCACGAACTTTTTCATAAATTTGCATCATTAATTATGGGCATACCTGCACATTACACTATTGGAACTTTCTTTGGAATTCCTGGAGGTGGTCTTTTAATTGGAATTGTTCTTAGACTTGCAAATTCTAGTTTTATATTCTTTGCACCTGGATATGTCTCAATTCTTGGCTCACCTACACCTGTGCAATTATTTGTTATTGCATTTGCAGGTCCTCTAGCAAACATATTATTATTTAGTGGGGCCACTCTGCTATTAAAATATGGAAAAGTTGATAAAAAATATATTCCAATAATCTATCTAACAAAAAGAATTAATCTATGGTTATTTATATTTAATATGCTTCCAATTCCGCCTCTTGACGGCTCAAAAGTTTTAATTGGATTATATTATATGATTAAAGGAGTGTTATTATGAAAATATCTCAAATAATGAATAAAATCGAACATCGTGCAAGAGAAAATGACAAAAAAGTATCAATTTATGAAGACCAGATTTTAAATGCTCTTGCAGAATTAAAAGAAAACAGCTCACGATTAGAAATTTACAAAACAATTTTAAAGGCAGTTTATAAAGATGGATATGTTGAAAAAGATGAAGAAGATATTGTGAATTTCTGTAGAAACTTATTAAAAATAAAAATAAATGAACATCAAAAAGTTATTGCAGAATTAAAGTTCATATAGTTAAATATCAAAAAGAGTCTTATTTTTTAATGCAGAATCAATATTAAAAAATTTATTTAATAATCCCTGCCATTGCAATATAGAATATTTATCTTGAAAAGTAGATTCCTGATGCATTATTTCTTCTGAAAGACCTTTAAGCTCAACATTAAAATATGAAACACTATGAGAATCTTCTTTTTGAAGATATTGCAGATAAATTGAGATCTCTGGCTTAGGTTGACTGATCAACTCTTCTTTATCTGAATTTTCAGGAAGAATGTCTTTTCTGCAAAATTTGCTTTTTGTAGGATCAAAAGAAATACAAAACTGTTGATCAATATATGGAAGAACTTTTTTTTCAACTTCTAAAATTCCCAATCCCTTAATAAAATCAACTAATAAATCTGTATAAAATTGATAGCTATCTTCAATTGAAAAATCTGAATGTAAAGAATCCTTAATGAGCTTATCTGCTTCATCATCAAGCTGTTTTAAAATATCTTGTAAACTCATGATATATGTAAATAAAAGATTATTTTTAATTATTATTGTAACTAATAATCTATTATTATATAATCTAATATATAAATTAAATAAGAAAAAGCTTTTTAAACAAGATTTACTTCCAGATAATAATAACATGGGATTATTTAATATTCTTACAAAACCATTTAAAGAAAAAAATGAAGAATTTATTGTTCCAAGCATAGATGATAAATTAATTGAAATTGCAGAAAAACATGACATTACTTCCTTAGAACAATTAACAAAATTTAATGAAAACTATAAGCTTTCTAAAGAAAATTATTCTAATTTTATTAAAAAAACTGTAAATCAAATATATGGAAAAATATTTGAAAAAATAACAGGAGACGAAGGTGAATTAATAGTTGATGACACAAAGAAAGAAACATTTTATAAAAATATGAGAACCTTGCTAGAAGAAATCCAAACAGTAATGACATTAAGTAATTTTGAGCCAAATGAAAAACTAGTAGATGAATTCACAGAAACATTATTCTACTCAATCAGAGAAACTCCAAAAAGATTTAACTCACTAACAAAACTATTGCCAGATTCTAGATGCAATCTAAAAATTGATGCTAATTTAATTTGCAAACATCTTGAAGAATATTTAAAAGAAGAGCCGCAAAACAGTCAAACTCTACCAAAAATTGTTGGATTTTTCGATGCATTATCAGAAAAATTTGATAAAAATCATCTAAATTATGTAGTTGAAAACTTGTTTGAATCAGGACTTAAAGAATATACTGAACTTATCTTAAAAAAAGATGAAAAAGCTGAAACTTTCTTTGAGAATTTAAGTGAAATAATTAATAATTTTGAAAAAAACTATGCTGAATTCTCAAAAAATCCTGAAACTGAAAACATCAATGCAAAAGAAATCTTCAAAAGGCTTGACTCTCAAAAAAATGAAGAAGGAAGGCTCATACAAAACTTGCATGAAAATTTGCTTGAACAAGGTTATCAAACAGCATCTGAAAAAATAACAAATCTCTCAGGAATTGCACCAGAAAAAACTGCTCTTGAAAAATTCAATAAATATATTTCTGAAAAAGGAATTGAAAACATTAAATAATTTTATATATTATCTTTAATAAATTGATTTAATTTAGTTATTTTAATTCTTTTCTGCGCCATTGAATCTCTGTTCCTGACTGTAACATCTTTATTTTTCAAAGAATCATAATCAATTGTTATGCAAAAAGGAGTTCCAATCTGGTCCATTCGCCGATAGCGCTTACCAATTGAACCTGCACTATCATAAACAATTGTAAATCCTGGCAAAGCTTTTTTAAGCTGAGAATAAATACCTCTTGCAAAATCAGGTAATTTATCTTTATTAACCAATGGAAAAACTGCTGCCTGAATCGGAGCTATATCTTTTTTAAAATGCAAAACATGTCTTACTTCACCTCTGACTTTTTCCTCAGAATAACAAGTATCTAAAAGGCAAAACAAAACACGATCAATACCTACTGCTAATTCAATAATATTTGGAGTTTTGCCATCAGCAATTAATTTCTGGCCAGAAGCTTTTGAATGTTGCTTTAAATCATAAATTCCGCGGTCATGGTTTCCAATTATTTCAACCCATCCATATGTCTGAGTTCTAACTTCCAAATCCCATGCATCTTTTGCATAATGTGCCATCTCCTCCTTTGCATGCTGACGAAATCTTAATTTATTTTTAGGCAAACCAACTGCAATTGCAATCTGATATGCATTATTCAAAGTCATAGCCATTGCCTTATTAGCTATCCATTTTTTCTTTAATGCATCTGCTAAAGAAATTTCTGAAACTTTCTTTTTCTTCCTCTGAAGCTCACTGCTCCACAATGGAAGTTTAATATTCTTAATTTCATTAAAACCATCAATTGAATTTTTTTCTTGTTCAAAAATAAATAATTGTGATTCTGCCTGAGTAAATTCTCTCATGCGAAGAACATTCTGCCTTGGTGAAATCTCATTTCTAAATGCCTTTCCAATCTGAAAAACACCAAAAGGCATTTTTTTTCTAAAAAACTCATAATAATTTCTAAAAGGCAAATAAGTAGTTGTAGCAGTCTCAGGCCGTAGATAAGCATTTTCAGTTCCAAGCTGAGTTTTCATCATCAGATTCACTTCTTCAACTTTATCTAAAAACCTTGCTTTGCAAAAAGGACAAGTTAATTTATTAATCTTCATTGCCTGAATCAACTGCAATTCTGAAAAAGCAGATGCATCAATCTTGGCTTTTTCTTCAAGATAACTATCTGCTCTAATTTTTGCTCTGCATTTTGAACAAACAAAAACTCTATCAATAAATCTATCTAAATGACCTGAAGCTTTCCAAACAACTTCTGGAACAATTAATGGATATTCAATTTCCCAATAATTATGAGAGATAAAAAACTCTCTAAGTTTATTTTCAATCTTATTTTTCAAAAGTTTACCATTTGGACCATAAGAATATAAACCAGCAGAACCTCCATAAATCTCAGGTTCAGGACCCCAGATAAAATGATTTTTCTTAGTAAAAGATATAAAATCTAAAACTGTTTTAAGCATCTTCATAATAAATTCAAGTAAGTAATCATATTAAAAGTTTTGTGATAAATACATTATAACATATAAAATATTAAAAACAAATAACAATATCCAAAAGCATGATATCAGAACTAGAAAAAGAACTCTTGGTAAAAGAACATTTAACTCAGTCAATTGATGATGAATCAATAAATAAAATAAGAAACATTACAGACTTAATAACACAAACACTTTCACAAGGAAATCCTTACGACTTTTGTCAAGAAGTATATGATTTTTGTATAAATAGTGCAAACTCATTAAAAGGAGGATATAATCCCAATGTCTTTGAGCAGAAAATTTCATTGCTAACTTTAGCAGGCAGAGCAGCAACAATTGCATCATTTAAAATGACAGAAGAACAAGCTAAAACATATTGGAAAGAAAAACGAATATCTGCTTATGAAACAGCAATTAATATGTGCGAAAAATCCCTACATCTAACATATAAATTAGAAACTGAGGAAAACAATCAGTTATTAAAAGATAATTTAAAAAAAAGAATAAAGTTAGAAATCAGACTTGGTGAAATTTTTGAAGAATATGATAATGATGACTTAAAAGCTGCAGAATACTTTAGCAAAGCAGGACGAAATGCAAATCTTCTAAAAAATAACTATTGCTCAGTTTTTGAAGAAAGAATATATTGGACAGAAAAATGGGCAGAACTTAAAATTAAAGCAGGTGAAATTTATGAAAAATCAAATCCCCAGTTATCACTAATAGAACATTTTCATGCAAGCAATGCTTATAAAAAACTAGCACAAATCAATAAAGATACAAAATCAATAAAAAAAGCAATTGAATCAAAAGAAAAAACACTTGAACTTATTTTTAAATATGATTCTAAAAACCAAAGTTTTCTTGAAGAAGTTATAGAAGATATTGAAAATCTCAATATAATGCTTACTAATGTTAATGAATGGAAAACCATTAAAAAATCAGCACATCTCAGATAAATTTTATTCTTATTTTTTAGTATATATCACAAACCATCATAGAACAAAACATTTATAAACACAAATTGAGATAGATTACCTATTAGTAATATAGTCATACTAATAGGAGGCTAAAATGGATGTTTATGAAAAATTAGCAAAAAAAGCCTCAGAAAATAAAGAAATGAGTAATGGAAACGAACTAGACGATAAACTTAAGATGTTTAGCGCAAAAACCGGATATCTACCAACTACTGAACCAAATGCAATAGATTCAGTTAACTCAACAATCTACAATACACTAAGACTTAAACCAGAATCAAGCTTAAAAAAAGAGTTATTAAAGGGTTTAGAGTCTCTAGAAAAAACTCTTCCTAAAACTCCCTTTAAAACACTTACACCGGAAGAAATAGATGCTATTGACGCACTTGAAAACCCTAGATTTAGAAAGCTTGTATTTGGATTTTAATAATTTTTTATTTATTTTAATTTTATTTTAATTTTTTAATAATTGCAAAAATTAAGGACGTTTCCACTTAATTTCATAATAAGTAACTTGACCCTCAGAATCAACAATTCCAACTAACAAACTTTTTTTTGTTGAATGAGCTACGCGATTCATTGCAGAAAACTGCTGCCAAGTCATTTTATCATTTTCACCAGCACAATAAAGCAACCATTTTGCATGTTTATCTCCAGGTCTTGTGCCTTTTGAATAAACTCTGAAATCTGCTCCAAACTTCAAAGCAGTTTTAAGAATATATCCTCTTGTTCTTAAGTCTTTAAAAACCTGATATTTTACCCAAAACGCATTCATTGAAGAAGAAGCAAGTTTAGTAAATTTGCTCTGATTTAGTATTTTTCCATTATATAAAACTGCTAATTTATCTTTCTCAAGCAAATACATTGCTTCAAATAATGAAAGCTCAATATGTTTTTCTTTAACTTCTCCAAAACAGCTTCGATTGTAAAGCTTAAGTGCACTATTAAAATCATCTTCAACAAATACAATTCCTTTAATAAACTCGCCCCTAACTTTATCTGATTTCATATCTTAAAGAATAAAAAGAACCTTTAAAAACCTTACTTACAAGATTATTAAATGAAAGTTACCTTTCTTGGAACAAGTTCATCATTTCCAACAAAAGACCGAAGTCATCCTGCAATCTTGCTTAATTATAATGGTGAATCTTTTTTATTTGATTGCGGTGAAGGAACACAACGCCAATTTAGAATTTCAAAAGAAAGCCCAATGAAAGTTTCAAAGATATTTTTATCACATTGGCATGGCGACCATGTTTTTGGACTTCCAGGTCTTCTTGAGTCAATGTCAATGAGTAGAAGAATTACAACTCTTAATGTATATGGTCCAATTGGAACTGCAAAAAATTTCAAAAAAATGTTTGAAGCATTTAACATAAAACTCTCTTTTAGAATTAAAATACATGAATTTACAGCAAAAAAACCAAAGAAAATTGTTGATGGCGAGAATTATGAAGTTTATGCATATAATTTAATACATTCAATTCCCTGCATTGGATATTATTTTAAAGAAAAATCTAAAAAAAGATTAAAAAAAGACATTTTATCAAAATTTGGTTTAGAAAACAATCCAATTGTAAAAAAACTTCTCACTGGAAAAAGTATAGAAACAAATGGAGAAATAATCACTCCAAAAAAAGCAACTTACAATGTTGAAGGCAAGAAAATCTCAATTATATTAGATACAGAATATTTCAAAGAATTAGAAGACTTTGTAAAAAACTCAGATTTATTAATTGCAGAAGGCACATTTTCAAACAAATTAAAAGAAGAAGCAAAGAAAAAAGGAGGTCATTTAACAATAAAGCAAGCTGCAAAAATTGCAAAAAATTCAAATTCAAAACAATTAGCTATTTGTCATTTAAGCCAAAGATACAAAAACACAAAAGAGCTTGAAAAAGAAGCAGAATCTGTCTTTAAAAATACAATTTTTGCTAAAGATTTTTCAACAATAAGTATCTAATTTCTGATATTTTATAACTCATCAATAATAAATAAAAGTTATAATACGCGATTTCTTTTAAATAAATATGACAACCTTAGTTACAGTTGGAATCGTGGTTGCTGTTGTAGCAGTCATTGGAGTCGGCTATTATTTTTATAAAAAAAGATAAGCTGATAAAAAATAATTGTTTTTTATTTCTTATTTATTCTTCATTAAGCCAGTCTTTAAATTTTTTCCAATAACCTTTAAGTTTAGTAGCAATTCTTTTTTTCTGTTTTCTAGAAGCTTTTTTCTTAATTGGTTTTTTCTTTTTTTTCTTGCTCTTTTTTAAATTAAGTAAAGTTTTTGGTGCTTTCAAAGATTTCATTTTTTGCTTATTTTTAAAGAAACCTAAAAACTGCTTTCCAAATGATGATTCTTTTTTTTCAGTTTTCTTTAGATGTTTTTGGACCTTATGATGCTTTTTCTTTGTTTTAACTTCTTCTTCAAAAACAAGATTTTTAAATTCATCATCTTTTGTAAGTGCAACTTTAATAATTGAGCCAGTTAAAAAAACAATTAAAACTAAAATCAACATTAAATGCCAATATCTCTTAAAAAAGCTCAATAATCCTGCATATTCTTCAGTCTGTTGTTGAGTCTCATAATTCTCAGTCATCTGCTCAACACTTTCAGCTTCCTCTTCTATCTGAATACCAGCAGATTCATTTGTGGCATTTTCCAAAACAAGAGATTGCTTTCCTTCAGAAACATCAGGATTTCTAATAAAAATACTCTTAAACTTAGCAAATGCATCTTGAACAAAAACACTTAGATGAGTAAAAATACTGGTTTTATTTCCACTAATAAACTCTTCTGTAGTAAGTGACCATGATTCTTCTTGCTGGCTTGTTTCTTCACTAACAGAAAATTTAATTTCACTTGAACTTGAAACAATTCCTTCAGAATTTCTTGCAGAAACAATTACACTATACTCCTCTTTCTCTGCATCTAAAGGCACAGAAATATATAGATTAGCTATTTGAGCACTATTTCCTTCAATTGAAAGAATTGCAGGATTTAAATTAGCATAACTAACTCCATTACCACTTAAATCAAGGAAATATGTTGCTTTTTCTGTTCCAAGATTTTCAACAACAATTGGAATTAAAGCGCCCTCTCCATAAGCAACATCTAGTTCTGAAATCTCTGCTTTGGTTTTTAATCCAAAACAATCTTTAATTGAAGGTACTAAAATATCTAAAGATTTGGTCTCCTTCACCTTAAAATCACGCTGAAGCTCTGCATTAATCTTAATCTTATAATCAGCAGGTAAAACTTCAGAATCAGGCTCTACCTCAAGATTAAGAATTCTAGATTCAGCTGGCTCTAATTGAATAAAATTCTGGTCCAATGTTGCCCAATCAGTATTAACACTTAATGCTATATTTTCACTAAAATTTCCAAGATTTGTAATACTAACTGGATAGCTTACTTTATTTCCAACACAAATTCTATCTGAATCCTTACCTAAATCTATACGCAAACCATAACAATCTTGAACATCAACTTTAAAATCAAGCAATTGCTTAATCTGAGATTTTTCAGATTCAACAAGCACTTTAATTGTCTCTGCGCCAGATTCACCATATTTTGGAGTTAAAACAAGATTAATTTCCTTATACTCTCCGCCATTAATAGTTATCTGCTCAGTTTCAAAAACAGCCCATTTTGGTCCTGAAATAATATCAAGGGTATAAGTATCTTGAGACAAACCAATATTTTCAATCCTTAATGGAACCTTCAGTTCTGAATTTTCACAAAGTGATTGATAGGTAAGTGCAGAAATTCTATAATTATAACAGCCTTCTAATTGAAAACTAAAATCAAGTTTTTCTGTAGCTCTGCTTTCAAGAGAATCTGCAGTTACAGTTAGATAATATCTTCCTGGTTCAAGCAATGAAGAATCAACCTGAAGAGATACTTCCTCTGATTCTAAAGCATCAAGTCGTACCTTTTCAGTGTTTAGATAAGCTGCTTTTGCAGCACTGCCAGTCATTGAAAGTTCAAAAGTTTCAGTCCAAATTCCTTCATTAATCACATCAAAATTAAATTCAATCTGCTCTCCTGAACAAGTATTAATTTTTGTTGCATCAGAACTTAATGAAACTGAATTGCACTCTTTAACATTAAGAACATTTTCAATAGTTTTAGAACCTGCTTTACCAGAAGTTATTTTTAAATCTAAAGAATATTCTCCAGATAATGCATCTTTACTTGGAGAAACATATACATAAATATCCTGGCTCTCTCCTGGAGCTAAGATAAAACCTGCAGGAGAGATTAAAGCCCAATTTGCAGCCATACCTGATTTAGTAATTGTATAGCTGTCTGAAACATCTCCTAAGTTCACTACCTTAAATTCATAAACAACAAAATGTGTTGGGCAGGTTTGTTTTGATGTCTGAGCTTCTACAACTTCAAAATCAGCTGATGCAAAAACAACAGGAGCAAACAATAAAATTGCTGCTAAGAGCATAAAAATTTTTATATATTTCATATTTTCATCTCCAAATAATAACATAATCATACTTAATTCAAAAAGTTACTATATATACTTTTATTCACTACAATTATTAAAACCAAAAATACAAAACAGTTCTTTAATGAATGTTTTCTTGACAAATTTAAAAAAAGAAAAAATTCCTAGTTTCTTTTAATGAATGTTTTCTTCATAAATTTAAAAAAAGAAAAAATTCAAAGAAAAATTAGTAGTATCTTCTACTAGTTTTTCTTGTTGTCTGTTTAGTGTTTCCACTGATTTCTCGTCTCCAAGTCCAAACAATGAATACAACAACTAAAACAAGGATTAAAATTCCAATTGCCCATTTAAGAGCAGCAGTAACTACTCCTTCTGAAGTTTCATCAGACTCAACTTCAGCAGTGAAAACAACACTGTCTATAACCTGTGATCCTTCTTTTACAAATACAGTAAATTGCTGTGATCCAGTTACACCTTCATTAGGTGTTACAAAAACTGAAATCATTTTTGTTGCACCTGCTGGAATTACAGCTACTGGAGGGTTAATGCTTCCTGTTCCCCAGTCTCTTAATCCTGCAGTTTCAAAAGAAAGTGTTTTTACTGTAGAACCAGTATTTGTAATAGATAAAGTGTAAACTACACCTATATCTCCAACAGATTTTACAGGTTCATTTACAAGAATCTCAGGTTCTTCTTGATCAACAATAGACTCACCACTTACTTTTAACTTGAATTGGCTTACTGTTGTAAATTTGTTATTGTATGCACTCACAAGTACATTATACTCACCAGCTTCAGCACTTGCTGGAACTGAAAGAGTGAAGTAATTGGTTATAGTTGATCCTTCTTCAAGGGTTTTTCCACTTGAAGTTTGTGCGATTCCTAATTCAGGAATTGCCACCTGCATAAACACGTCGTTTTCATCATTGTTTCCATTGTTCAAAACAGTGACTTCAAAATTAATTGTTGATCCTGCTACAGCAGTATCAGCCATCTTTACAGACTCAAGTTTAAAGGAGTGGTCTCTTTTTTCAACATCAATTGTCTCTGATCTTGACATATCAAGTAAACCTCTGTTACCTGTAACACTATCTCTTTCCATAATTCCTTCAACTCTTACAACAAGAGTATATTCACCTTCATCTGCGTCAACAGGTATTGGAATTGACATTGATTTAACTTCTTTGTCATCATCGCTTGTTTTTCCAATATTGAATTCTGAAGTTTCATATTTACTTGTTAATCTTTCTCCAAATTCATCTTCTAACCAAGCAATTAATTTAACATCTTCGTATCTTTCTCCTTCATCTGTTTCAAGTGTTGCTTCAAAGTCAACTGTCTCACCAGGAGCAAGTGTATCTTCCTCAACATCAATTTCGTCAATTAAACCAGGAGCAATTTCTGTATCTTTATCATAAACTGCTTCTTCAATATGAATTGTTAAAGGAATATCTTCTCCTTTTTTATCTCCTGATAAACCTGCAACAAAAACTTCATCAATATCATCACCATTAATTACAAGATTGATGATATAGTCACCCTGAACTGCATTTTTTAATGCAAAATTAAGGGTTTGTAGTGTGGAAGTTTGGGTGTTTGCAGGAATAACGAAATTTGTCTCAACATAGTCATTTATGTCATGTTCTGTGCTGTCTTTAATATAAGCACTACCAACCATTGAATCAGTTAGATTTGTATTCAATACAGTAATACTTATAGGTATAATGTCGTCATTTTCATTAATTGTAATTTCAGTGTTCTCAATTGTTACAATACTATGTGCAAAAACTCCTGTGGACATTGCTGCTATTAATAAAATAGCACCGACTAATCCAAGAAGTCCTTTTTTTAGTAATTCCATTTTTTTATTACACCTCCAATCAAGATTGGATTACTCTCAACTGTGAGCAAAGTATAAAAACCTTACTCATAGCGAACATAAATTATCTACCTCTCCTTTTCTTATTTTTCTTGCTTTTCTGTTTAAAGAGGTAATCTCGTTTTGAATAAACAAGCATTGCAGCTACAATTATTGCTCCAAACACAATTGTGCCAGATAACAACAAAGTAGAGCTAACTAAATCACTCCATGAAGCTTCTTCTCCATAAGTAACACCCTCTCTAGTGTCTTCTCTAAGCATAAGTGTTATTTTCTCAGAAAAGATTAATTCCTCTCCAGAATAAACTTTTAGATTTGCTGACAAGTCTTCAGAAACCTCAGTTAAAGAAGGCAAGTAAAAATAAACTGAAATAGGAATAGATGCTCCAGGATTTAATGTAAAATCTTCTGCTGGCTCAACAATCACATTATTTGCCCAATCTTCATATCCATCAACTTCAACTCTATAACTTGTAGGCACTATTCCAATGTTGCTTAATTCAAATGAAAATTTCTCAGGACTGCTTACACCTATAACCTTACTGAATTCTCCAAAAATTGATGCTTGAGGTTTAGCGCCAGTCTCCTTTTCTTTGCTTTTTTCATTAGAACAGGTAACAGTCAAACCATTTGAAAATATTAAATGCTCTTCTTTATCTTGGTCATCTGCATGGTCATAATCAACATAAGCATTAAACATATAGATTCCAGATTTTGCATCTGAAGGAACTTGAATCATAAAATCAAAGTTTTTGTCATCTCCTTTATCCAGAGTATCTTCTGTCTTAAGTTCCTCATATTTTAATCCAATGTTTTTTAATCTAACAACTAAATCATCTTCATCTCGTTCACCAACATTATAAACACTAACTGTTGCATAAACAATTGAACCACATTCAACTTCATCTTCACTAAAATCAATTCCAGTAATCATTAAATCATGTTTATCTTTTTCTACACTAATATCTACTAAATAATAATTTGTAACAAGGTCTCCATCAGGATCATCTGCCTCAGCAAGCAATACTAAAGTATAATCTCCTGAATCTGCATCATATGGAATTTCAATCTCAATTGTTGTTGTTTCTGTTTCATCTTCATCAATTGAACCAATATCTGAAGATTCATCAATATCTAAGTCATTATTAATAACAGTCACAGAAACACTATCAATATCATCTCCAAAATTATTCTCAATATCGATTTCTATTTTTGTTTTTTCACCAGGAGTTAATTCATCTTCATCAACATCAACATCATCAAACAATAAATCAGAATCATAGTCTCTTGGAGTAATCTTCAAGTTAAATTCTGCAGAACCAACTTCAACGCCATTATTATATACCTTATAAACTCCAGAATAAAAGCCATATTCATCATCAAGTTCAGATTTTGAAGGAACCTTATAATTAAAAGTTAATTGAGAAGTATCTCCATCTGACAAAGAACTTGGTCCACTAATTGAAACTAAATCATCATAAACTGTCTCATCTTCACCTTCCCAAGTTAATTCAGAAATCTCATAGGTTAGTGCATTATAATCTTCACCTACAGTATTTGTAATATTTGAACTTACACTATAGGATTTTCTCTCAGAATCAACATCATGAGTTTGAGTTATATCATTTATATCTACTCCTGTTTCTTTTGTAATCCGAGTATCAGAAACTCCTGTTGATTGTCGGTTTCCAACAGAATCAACTGAATAAAGAGTAAGAGTATATGATGTGCTTCGAGTCAATCCTGTAGCTATGTAATCTGGACTAGATGTATTTGAAACCCATGCTCCATTTAACCAAACCTCT
This sequence comes from Candidatus Woesearchaeota archaeon, assembly GCA_964435825.1. GTDB lineage: Archaea > Nanobdellota > Nanobdellia > UBA10117 > JABICX01 > JAFCGM01. The sequence continues at coordinate 392 of CAYTAB010000001.1, read as the reverse complement.
ACATGATCAAAATCTGCATCAGTCGGATTTGTCCAATACCATGTAATAGTGGACAAACCGACATCAGCAGCAGTTATGGTTGGGTTAGCTGGAGGTAATACGTCAGGGTTAGGGTTTGTTGGTGTTGGGTCTTCAAAAAAAGTCCAAGGACCGACATCTTCATTCAATCCTTGAGAATCACCTTCATGATTTAAATGACTTGAATATGTATATAAATCTAAAACAGCATCATTAGATGAATTATATAATATTATAGTTCCACCTGCATTATTTAAACTTAAGCTTCCAGCAATCACATTGCTCAATCCAGGATATTGATTTGAAAATTGAATAAGATCACCTGTAACAACTAAATAACCAATTGATGAAAAAGTAAAGGAAGTATTTGCTCC